>DAOTJI010000035.1:0-20515 GCA_035448625.1 Smithellaceae bacterium
TTCAGTTCTTTGCCCGATTCGGCAAAAGTGTAATATTGCGTTTCCACAACGCCGACCGAATTATTATTCACTTTTTCTGTTTCCGCTTTTTTCATATGAGCCAATCGCATAGCCTCTTTACCGTAGAATTTCCAGTCCCTCGCCCGCGAGAAACGGCACCTTGTTCTGCGTTTTGATCACGCCCTGAACGCGCAGCGTTGATCCTTTGGGCGCGCGAAATGGTATTGACTCTCATGCGCCGATGCCTTCGAAAAGCACCGTTGACAGATATCGTTCTCCCGCGTCCGGCAGAATCACAACAATGGTCTTGCCCATTTTAATAATCTCCTCCCCCGCAAGAGAGGAGATTGATTGACTAAATCTTATTCAGCGCCTGATCGATGTCCGCCAGGATGTCGTCGATATGCTCAATTCCTATGGACAGTCTTATAAAATCAGGCGTCACGCCTGTGGCCAGTTGTTCCTGTGCGGATAACTGCTGATGGGTTGTCGTTGCCGGATGGATCGCCAGAGTCTTGGCGTCGCCCACGTTCGCCAGATGGGAGACGAGTTCCAGCGCTTCGATGAACTTCTTTCCCGCTGGGGCGCCGCCCTTGATTCCGAAACCGATGATCGCCCCCGCGCCCTTGGGCAGATATCTCTTGACCCGCTTTTGCTCCGGAGAGGACGGAAGTCCCGGATAGTTGACCCAACTGACTTTCGGATGTTTTTCCAGGAAGCCGGCCACGGCCAGGGCGTTTTCCGAATGGCGCGGCATTCTCAGGTGAAGGGTTTCCAGACCCTGCAGAAAGAGGAAAGCGTTAAAGGGCGAAAGAGCCGGTCCCAGATCGCGCAGCAGTGCCACGCGAGCCTTGATGATGTAAGCGATATTGCCGTTTGGTTTCAGCGCTTCCACAAAATGAATCCCGTGATAACTGGGATCAGGATCGGCAATCAGAGGAAATTTGCCGCTTTGCCAGTCGAATTTTCCCGAATCAACAATCACGCCGCCCAGCGATGTTCCATGGCCGCCGATAAACTTGGTAGCCGAATACACAACAATATCCGCGCCGAAATCAATGGGGCGCAGTAAATAGGGCGAAACGGTATTGTCCAAAACAAAGGGAATGCCGTTTTGATGCGCGACACCGGCAATGCCCTCCAGATCGGCCACGTCCAGCTTCGGATTGCCGATGGATTCCGCGTAAATCGCCTTCGTTTTCGGGGTAATCGCTTTCTGAAAAGCATCCAGGTCGTTCGATTTAACAAACTTGACCGTAATCCCGAGACGGGCAAAAGTATAATGGAACAGGTTATAGGTTCCTCCGTACAGATTATCCGCCGAAACGATCTCATCTCCGGCCTGGGCGATATTGAGAAGCGCCAGCGTAATCGCCGACTGGCCGCTCGCCGTCGCAAGCGCTCCCACGCCGCCGTCGAGAAGTGCAATTCTTTTCTCAAAGACATCTGTTGTTGGATTCATCAGCCGCGTATAAATATTGCCGAACTCCTTGAGGCCAAAAAGATCGGCCGCGTGTTCGGTATCTTTGAACTGATAAGAGGTTGTCTGATAAATGGGCACGGCGCGCGAACCGGTTGCGGGATCAGGTTCCTGGCCGCCATGCAGAGCCAGTGTTTCTATTTTTAATTTTTCGTCGATTTTACTCATTATTTACTCCTTTTCTTTTGCAGCATCGCTTATGGTTTGTAATCCATCATTCTTCGCAGGCAGGTTTGCGCCTTTTGCATGATATTGTGGGGCACGGTGACTTCAAACCCCATTTCCTCCAGGGACCATAAGACTTTCTCCAGCGTCGTCCGTTTCATGTTCGGGCATGTCGCCCTTTCCGACGCGGGATAAAACATTTTTTCGGGATTTTCCTTTTGCATCCGGTGAAGAATGCCTATTTCCGTCCCGATGATAAATTCGCGCGTCTTCGATGCTTTGACGTGGCGGCACATTCCCTCCGTGGACAAAACCTTATCGGCGATGGCTGTAATGCTTGCCGGGCATTCGGGATGCACCAGAACTTCCGCGTTAGGATGCCGCGTTCTTTCCCTTGCGATGTCTTCCGGCAGTATCCGCACGTGTGTGGGACAAAATCCTTTCCACAAGATAAATTTACGGCCGGCGCGCTTGGCGATGTGGTCCGCGAGATACTGATCGGGAACAAATATTATCTCGTCATCTTCGCGAAAAGCTTCGCGCACAATCTTTTCGGCATTGCCCGACGTACAGCAGACCTCGCACTCGGCTTTGACCGCCGCCGTCGTGTTGACGTAGCAAAGGACTTTGGCCTGCGGATGCTCGGCTTTCAACTTGCGCAGCTCCCCGGCGGTAATCATATCCGCCATCGGACAGCCTGCGTTTTTATCCGGGATGAGGACAGTCTTGGCCGGCGAAAGGATCTTGGCCGTTTCCGCCATGAAATAGACGCCGCAAAAAACAATCACGTCGGCATTGGTTTTGGAGGCCTGAAGACTTAGCCCCAGAGAATCGCCCACATAATCGGCAATATCCTGCACTTCGGGAAGCTGATAGTTATGCGCCAGAACGACGGCATTTTTTTCTTTTTTCAGTCTTTCGATGTCCTTAATGATTTCCATGTAAAACCTCATCGATGATTCCACCGCCGAGAACCCTGTCGTGATCATAAAAAACAACAGACTGTCCGGGCGTGATGGCCTCCTGTTCTTCGGCAAAAATTACTCTTAGTTTCTCGCTTTCTTTTGTCACCTCGCAGATCGCCTCTTTTTTCCGGTATCTGATTTTCGCGTGGACTTGCGCAGGCCAGTTTTCAGCCAGCTTATTTATAGCGGAAGCGACAAGCCCTTTGGCCATTAAATCTTTCTTTTCGCCGACAATGATACGATTCTTGACAGGATCAATGGATACGACATACAGCGGCTTGGGGTGGCTGATGCCCAGGCCTCCCCGCTGGCCGATCGTGTGAAAGATAATCCCGCGATGTCTGCCCAGAGCTTTTCCCTGCCGGTCAACAATCGGACCAGGGGTTACCTCCTTTATCCTTTCCAGAAGAAACTCCTGAGAATTTTTCTGCGTCACGAAACAAATATCCTGGCTCTCCTGCTTTGCCGCTACGGGAAGGGAATGCTCTTTTGCTAAATCCCGCACCTCATCCTTCGTGAAGGGGGCGAGAGGGAACAAGATATTGCCCAACCTCTGATCAGAGATCGAATAGAGAAAATAGGTCTGGTCTTTCCTTTTGTCCTTCGGCCTTGCCAGAAAATAACCGTTTTCGTTTTTCCCGATGGCTGCGTAATGGCCCGTCGCGAGAAAATCAAAGCCCATCGCCAGCGCCTTGTTCAAAAGCGTGCCGAATTTCAGATGGCGGTTGCATTCAACACAGGGATTCGGCGTTCTCCCTTTTTGATATTCACCGATGAAGTGGGCGATGACCTTCTCTTCCAGCTGGGAGGCGTAATCGAAAACGTAATGGGGAATGTGCAGCCGGTCGCAGACTCTTTTGGCGTCGTCAAGCGCGGAGGCCCCGCAGCATTTGGCGCTGTCATCCGTCGCAATGCCTAAACACATGGTTGCCCCGGAGACATGGTAGCCTTCCTTTTTCAGCAACAACGCCGCGACGGATGAATCGACGCCGCCGCTCATGGCCACTAAAACTTTTTTATTCATCATGGGGGTTGCTCACCGTGAAGAATTATATGGATGGACATAATGGCTTTTCCAATTTCTCTCTATTCATCGTGACAAGCTGTTCCAGCGTTATCCCGCTCAATGTTTCGGATATCCTGCTGCTCAGCATCGCCCAAATATCGTGACTCGCGCAGATGTCCACCCTGGAGCAGGACTTGGGATCTCTCAGGCAATCGACCAGGCAGTCTCCCTCGAGAACGTCCATGATATCCTTCAGCGTTATCTGAGCCGGTTCTCTGGCCAGTGTATAGCCGCCGGATGCCCCCCTCACGGAATTGACCAGTCCGACTCCTTTCAGGGGGATGATGATGATACTAAGGTATTTTTCGGAAATACCCTCTTCACGGGCAATCTCCTTCAGAAAGGTATTGCCTTTCCCATAATTTCTGGCCAGTGCCAGCATCAATCTCAGTCCGTAGCGGGATCTTGTAGAAAGCTTCATATATTCAATGCCTTATAAATTACTATAATTACTATCGTTAAGCTAGTAATTATTCTTTAAAGGTGCTTTTGTCAAGAATTATTTTCGCTCTGTTTAAAGACGCGGGCGACGGAGACGAGCTTCGCAGGCTCATAGTCCGGAAGCCGGCGACCCCGGGTGAATACCGGTCGGAAGAGGGCGGAAACCTTCTGAGGATGACGGTATCAGGGTCACGAACCGCTCTTTGATCTTACGGAGGTCCGTGCTCCTAAATCCATACATCATCTCATTTTTGCTTGCCTTTTGCCTGTATCGGCTTTATTATCCTGCTGTGTTTTCAGGCCGGTTTTTGGGATGGATGGAATCTCGCGCAATGATGTCCGGCGGCGGAGTGAAAGCGGACGACCTTGATGGAAAAAAGCGATAAAACCAGTCTTCAAAGCATGATGGACGAACTGGTCCGTCAGGCGAATATGCTGGGGAAAATTCTGGCGGCGTCCGCCGATCATATTTATCTCTATGACGCCGCGGGCCGTTATGTATACGCCAATCGTGCCGGGGCGGAAGCGCTGGGGATGAAGCCCGCCGATTTCATCGGAAAGCACTGGCGTCAGCTGGGTTTCCCTCCCGGCGTGATGGAACCCTTTGAGGCGCATCGTCATTCCGTCATGGAGACCGGCACGCCCGTCACGGCGGAGGTCCTGTTTCCCACGAGCAGCGGACTCCGAGCGTACGAATATATTTTAACGCCGGTGCGGGGCGCGTCGGGTTCGGTGGAGGCGGTGGTCTGCAACGCCCGGGACATCACGCACCGCAAGGAGACGGAAGAAAAGCTTCAAAAGACCGAAGGCATTATGCGGGCCATTTCGCTTCAGGCCATGCATGTTCAGGAATCGGAACGGCGGTGCATCGCCAGGGAACTTCACGACGAAATCGGCCAGATGCTCTCCATCGTCAAGGTGAATCTTCAGCAGCTGCATCGGGCGAATGATCCCTCCGCCCATGAAGCGCTGCTCAATAAAAGCATTGATGCCGTAGGGCAGACGCTGCAGCAAATTCGCCGGTTGTCCCACGATCTGCGCCCCTCGATCCTGGATGATCTCGGGCTGGTGGCTGCGCTTCGCTGGTTTGTGGACTATCGCCTGCAGGATACGGGCATCACGCCGCATTTCTCCGCGGAGTCGAACGGAGAGCGTCTGCCCGCCGCCATCGAGACGGCCTGTTTCCGGGCGACCCAGGAGGCGATCACCAATACGCTGCGTCATGCAAGGGCCGCAAACGTTTATGTCGATCTTCGGCAGAGACCGGAGGAGCTGCGGCTGACGATTCGGGACGACGGAGAAGGGTTTGATCTGCGGACCGTTATGGGGGATGCGTTGAGGGGTTCCCATCTGGGGCTTCTGGGCATGAAAGAGCGGATTCGCGCGGCCGGCGGGCAAATCCGGATCGACGCCGGTTCGGGGCAGGGCTGCCGGATCGAAATCAATTTTCACAATCTTTTCATTGAAAAGGGTTGAGGAGAAAGCACGATGGCGCTGAGAGTTCTGCTGGCCGACGACCATGCCCTTTTCCGCGCGGGAATGAAAGCGCTGCTGGCCCGACTGCCGGATATCGACGTTGTGGCTGAGGCCGGAGACGGCAGGGAAACGCTGGCGCAGGTTGAAGCCCATCAACCCGATGTGGTCCTGATCGACATTGCGATGAAAGGCATGAACGGTCTGGAAGCAACCTCGCGGATCGTAAAGGCCCATCCCCGGATCAAGGTGTTGATTCTCTCGATGCACGCCACGGAAGCTTACGTGCTGGAGGCCTTGCGGTCCGGCGCCTCCGGTTATCTGATCAAAGACGCGGGCACGGAGGAACTGGCCCTGGCGCTTACAGCCGTCCGCCGTGGGGAAACCTATCTCAGTCCTCCCGTTTCACGGCATGTGATCGCCGAATACGTCCGGCGGACCGGCGGTGAAACGAATCTTGCCGACACCCTTTCCCCTCGTCAGCGGGAAATCCTGCAGCTCATCGCCGAAGGCAACAGCACAAAAGACATTGCCGGACTTCTGGGGCTCAGCGTCAAAACCGTGGACACCCACCGCACTCAACTCATGGAGCGCCTGGACATCCACGATGTCGCCGGGCTCGTCCGTTTTGCCGTCCGCGCCGGCATCGTGAGCAGTTAGACATCAGGTCCGGAGTCGGAGAAAGCGCTTTTTTCTCCCGACGCCGAACGCCTGACGCCCGACGGTCCTTTAGGGTATTTTTCCCTCCCGCCTCAGGGATTTCCCCGATGTTTTTTTTGTTTTGCCTTCTGTACACTGCCCCCGAAATTCGAGGGGATGCCTCATGAACGTCAGGAAAATCAAAACCCTGCTGGTCGATGATCATCCGGATTTTCTGGGCTTTGCCGCCCGTTACCTGAGCCAGGATGAAGCCATTGCCATATCGGGAACCGCTCTATCCGGACCGGAGGCTCTGGAATTGGCGAAGAAACTGGATCCGGACCTGGTGCTGGCGGATTTGGCGATGCCCGGGATGAACGGTCTCGAAGTCACCCGGATCCTCAAGGGAAGACCGAACCCGCCCTGCGTCATCATTCTCACCATGTATGACAATGCGGAATACATGGACGCGGCCCGGAAAGCCGGCGCGGACGGATTTGTCACCAAGGCGGAGCTGGATACCCGCCTTCTGAAAGTAATCCATGACCTGCTTGCGGAGAAAAAACCCATGAAAAACATTCTTGTCGTCGATGATTCCAAAACCATGCGGAAAATGGTTGCGGCGTCGCTCGGCCGTTTGAAGGGAGCGTCCATTCGAGAAGCGGCTTCGGGTCTGGAAGCGATTGAACAGCTGGCGCTTACCCCCATCCATCTGATGACTCTTGATCTGAACATGCCGGACATGCACGGCATGGAGGTGATCCGGTTTGTCCGGTCGCATGACCGCTACCGAAAGATCCCCATTATGGTTTTGACCACCAAAACGGATGCGGCCACCAGAGAAAGCGCTCTGCAGGCCGGCGCAACCGTTTACATCTCCAAACCCTTCGATCCGGTGGTTCTGGCCCAAAATGCGGAGGAGCTGTTGACCGGAGAAAGGAGTTCCCCATGACCCCGCTTCCTTCGGATCCTGTGATGATGGACAGTTTTCTCGATGACTATTACGCCGAATGCGACGAGCATATGACGGCTATCCGCAGGAACGTGCTCGATTTGGAAGCTTCCCTGGGAAAGGCCCCGCTGAACATGTCCGGCGTCGAGGAACTGTTCCGCAGTTTTCACACCATCAAAGGGCTTTCCGGCATGGTCGGCCTCAAGGACGCGGAGCACCTCTCCCACCGGATCGAAAATTTTCTCAATGCCCTTCGCGGGAAGAAGGCGACCCTTTCTCCGGCGACGCTCGATACGCTCATTGCCGGCATCAACCTCCTCGAAAAAGTGATGGAAGCGCACAAGAGCAAATCGACCCCGCCGTCGATTCAGGACATGACCCGGCGTCTGGAAGAATTGCTGCCCGCGGAAGAAAACGACTCCCCGCAGCCGCAGGCGGCCCGGAGGGTTCCGGAACCGGAGACATCCGCCGAGGCCCGGCCGCACGGGGGCGCCACCTGGATTTTTGAATTTCAGCCTTCCCCCGAATTGGCGGAACGAGGCATCAACGTCAACCGGATCCGCAGTCGGCTCGAGGGCTTTGGGAAAATCATCAAGGCGTCCCCGCAAATGCTTCCGTCCGGCGGGGTGGCTTTTGAATTTGTGGTTTCGGCGGCAGGCCGTGACGAGCCGCCTGCGGAATGGAGCAAAGACGGTCTGACCTTTTTCCGTGAGGAGGGTCAAAAGGCTCCGGAAGGATCGCCGGACAGGGTGGCGTCCTCCGAAAGTCCCGCGGCCGCCGGACCGGACGTCGGGTCGATCACATCGACGGGCATCTCCCCGGTCAATATCGTCCGGGTCGATTTGGCCCGCCTCGATGAAATGATGCGGCTGGTCGGCGAACTGGTCATCAGCCGCGCCCGCCTGGAAGACGGCCTGGACCGTCTGGAGACGGAAGTATCGGCCGCCGGGCTGCGTCCGCTTCAGGAGGCCGACCTGGCGATGGGACGGCAGCTTCGCGATTTGCGCGAAGCCGTGATGCGCGTCCGCATGGTGCCGGTGGGTGAAATCTTCAACCGGATGCAGTTTGTCGTCCGGGATGTGGCCCGGGAAAACCGAAAACAGGTTCGCCTCGAACTGGCGGGGCAGGAGACGGAGATCGACAAGCTGATCGTGGAGCGGATGATGGACCCGCTTTTGCACCTGGTCCGCAACGCCATCGGTCACGGGCTGGAAGGGCCTGAAGAACGACTGTCCCAGGGAAAGACGGCCGAGGGGCGGTTGACGCTTCGCGCCGCCGCGGCAGGCGACACGGTCGTTCTGGAGGTGGAGGACGACGGTGCGGGAATGGACTGCCAAAAAATCGCCGAGCAGGCAAAAAGACAGGGGATGGTCGCCCGCTCGGAAAAACCGGATGAAAAAGACATCCTGGACATTCTTTGCACCTCCGGTTTCTCGACGCGCAGCGAAGCGGACCTGACCAGCGGAAGGGGCGTCGGTCTTGCCGTGGTTCGCAATGCGGTGGAAGAACTTGGCGGGACGATGGAGATGACCACCGCTCCCGGAAAGGGAACGAACTTCGTGATGCGGCTGCCGCTGACCCTGGCGATCGCCGACGCACTGATCGTGTCGGTCGGAGACCAGACCTTTGCCGTTCCCCAGGCGGTGATTCATGAAGTCATCGAAATCCCGAAAGAAACCGTTACGGTGCTGGAAAACAACGAGATTATTCCCTACCGGGGAGGCGTACTGCCGCTGATCCGTCTTGCGCGTTTCTTCCATTTGCCGCAGGAGCCCGGGCGATCCCTCTACGGGATGGTCGTGGGAACGGGGCCTTCCGGCGCGGTGCTGGTGGTGGACAAAATCGTCGGGCGCCGTGAAATTGTCGTTCGGGCCACCACCGATCCGTTGCTGGCCGTTCCCGGCGTCGCCGGCGCGACGGAGCTGGGGGATGGACGCGTGGTGCTGATCCTCGATACGGCCAAACTGAAGGCGGAAGCAGGAGGGAAGAGATGAGAAACAAGAGCCAGGCATCGGGAGTTCTTGAAAACAAGGAGGTCTTTATGGAGAAAATGCAGCACTATATTCTGTTTGCCCTGGCCGGAACGACCTATGCGGTTCCCAGCGCCGAGGTTCAGCAGATGGACATGGTGGAGCAGATTACACCGGTGCCCAACGCTCCCGCGGCCGTGGAAGGCGTGGTTTTCCTTCGGGGACAGGTGATTCCGGCCGTCAATCTCCGGGTCCGTTTCGGTTTCCCGAAGGTGGACTATGATCTGAAGACAAGGCTGATTGTTGTCCGCAAGGGAAACCGTTCGGTCGGACTGATCGTGGATACCGCACGGGAATTCGTGTCGATTCCGGACGCGGCGATTGAGCCGCCCCCGGAGGGCATCAGCAACTTGAGCGGACGCTACCTGGCGGGCATCGCCACCGTCGGGGAGCGGCTGGTTCTGCTTCTGAATTGTGATGAAGTCATCAACCCGGCCGATATGGCGGCCGTCGCGTCTCAGGACGCGAAGATACAGGAGGGGGAAGATCATGAGAAATAAAAAAATGTCGGGGGAAAATTTCAAACCGGCCGCATCGGAGACATTCGACCGAGCGGAGAACCGGCGCATTCGGGTAGAGGCGGAAGAAGTTGCCCGCAACGCCAATGAAGTGAATCGCATTGCCGGAAAGATCTCTCAGGGGGTCGATCAGCAGATCCGGTCGCTGGACGAGCTCGTGTCCGGCGCCAATCAGATGACGTCTTCGCTCAAGGAGACGGCACTGCAGGCCGAGGGGATAGCGGCGTCCACGGAGCAGATGCTCTCCGGAATCAACGAGATGGCCGCCTCCATCGAGCAAGTCTCGGGAGGAACGGCCGGGCTGGCTTCCTCCATCGGCGAGACCGCGGCGGCCATTGAAGAAGTGTCTTCGTCGATCCAGAATGTAACCGCCACATCGCAGGAGATGGCCACCGCCGCAAGCCAGGTGACGACCTCCATCAATGAAATCGCCTCTTCCATCAAGGGGGTGAGCAATGATACCGATGCGCTGATGACGTCGGTCAACGAGACGGCGAATTCGATCGAAGAAATGAGCCGCTCCATTCAGGGGGTATCGGCCAGCGCCGATCAGCTGGCCGCCGCCGCCGAGGAAACCAGTTCTTCCATCAACGAGATGGCGTCTTCCATTGAAGAGGTTACCGCGATTACGGAAAACATGGGCGGGACGGTCGAGGAAGTGGCGACCTCGATCGAGCAAATGAGCCGTTCGGTTCAGGGCGTGGCGGCCAACACCGGAAAAATCAATGAGGCGGCGGACAGCGCCGCCGCCAGCGCCGCCCAGCTTGACCGGTCGATTCGGTCGGTGGCGGGCATCGTCAAGAGCGCCGATGAAACGACCCGCCGGGTTTCCCGCGATGCGGAGGAAGGAGGAGCGACGGTGGAGAAATCCATTCAGTCGCTCGTTCGGGTTCGCGAATCGATGGCCCAGTCGGCGTCGGTGATCAAGGAAATGGGGAAGCGGAGCAACGAAATCGGTTCCATTGTCGATACGATCAATCTGATTGCGGAACGCACGAACCTTCTTTCCCTCAACGCCTCCATTGAAGCGGCGCGGGCCGGGGATGCGGGCCGCGGATTTGCCGTCGTGGCGGAGGAAATCCGAAACCTGGCCGATCGTTCCGCGAAGGCGACATCGGACATTGCCGCCATCATCAAGTCCCTGCAGGAGGTGGCCCAGGAAGCGGTTGCCGCCGTGAACGACGGTTCCCGGGTTGCCGAGGAAAGCGGACGGCTGTCCGAGGACGCTCTGGCCGGTCTGAAAAAGATTCTCAAAGGCATCTATGACACCTCGCAGCTGATCGGCCAGGTTTCTTCCGCCACGGAAGAACAGATTACGGCGGGTCAGAACGTGCTCAACAGTGTCAACCATACGGCGATTCAGTCGCGCGAGGCGTCGGCGGCGACGCAGGAACAGACCAAAAACGCTCAGGAAATCATCGTCGCCGTGGGCAAGATGCGCAAGGTTTCCCAGCAGGTGATCCAGGCGATGGGCGAGCAGAGCAAGGCCAGCCGCGAAATCATCAAGGCGGCCCAGGCCAGCGCCGGTCAGTCGATTCAGGTGCGCAAGGCGATGAACGAACAGGCGGAGGGGGCCAAGCAGATTACGCAGGCCGTGGAAGTGATCCGCCGGACCACCTCCGGCATCGCCCGCGCGCTTGCGGAACAGTCCGTCGCCGGCGAACAGATCAGCAAGTCGGCCGAGAGCCTGACCCGGCAGGTGGCCTCGGTTTCCAAAGCGATGCGGGAACAGTCCACCGGCGCGACGCAAATCATTACCGCCGTGGAAAATATCCGCAAACAATCGGATCAGACCGCCAAGGCCATGGTGGAGCAGGCGCGCGCCGGCAAGGAAATGGTGGCCAACGCCCAGAATGTCGCCAAGCAGATTGCCGGGATTACCCGGGCCAACCGGGAGCATTCCGTCGTTTCCGTCAATATATTGAAGGGATTGGCCGAGGTGCGCAAGGTCACGGATGAAAACGCCCAGGGGGTCCAGGAAACCCGGAAGGCAACGGCCGATCTTCTGGAAAGGGCGGAAGAGTTCGGCCGGATCATGAACCGTCTGGGAAGATAGCCTGCAGCCGGAATTCCGAACACAGGCGTCAGGAGAGCCGAACGATTTATATTCCGGCCCCGGATGGGGATTCCATAGGGGATAACGATGGATGAAACGCAGGGAATATTAGGCATTTTCACGACGGACCGGGATCTGACCATCCGCACCTGGGATGACGGGATGGTCGAGGCAACGCAAATCAGCGGCCCGGCCGCCCGGGGCCGCAGGCTGACGGATCTTTTCCCCGAGATTGCCGAGCGGGGGCTGCTCGACCGTTTCCGCAGGGTGTTGGACGAGGGGGTGGTGGAAACCCTCGCCCCGGTGTTTCATCACTACCTGATCGCCTGTCCGCCCCGGGAGCCCTCCGAGTTTTTCGACCGCATGCAGCAGCGCGTGACGATTGCCCCGTTGCGTCAGGACGAAGCGGCGATCGTCGGAACGATCGTCACGGTCGAAGATGTCACCCGCCGGCGGGAACGGGACAAGAGGCTTGCGGAGGAACTCAAACATCCCGAAGAAGCCCGCCGTCTCAAGGCGGCGGAAACCCTGGCGGCGGGAGACGACGTGGACCGTCTGGTGGAGGTCATGGGGGACGCAAGCTGGCGGGTCCGTCGGGCGGCCGTTGACGGTCTTTCCCGTCGGATGCGGATGGACACCGTCAGAAATCTCCTGAAAACGCTGCAAACGGAGCATAACAATTTAAGCGTCCTCAACAGCGCCCTGCAGATCCTGTCCCTCTCCGATATGGACACACTGACCCCGCTGATGGAGTTTCTCCGGGATCCGGAGGTGGAGCTGCGCATCTGCTCCGCCCTTCTGCTGGGCGAAAAACGCGATGTCCGGGCCGTCCCGGCTTTGCTTGCGGCACTTGACGACCCGGATCCCAACGTCCGCTATCATGCCGTCGAGGCGTTGGGAAAACTGCGGGACCCCGCCGCGGCGGATAAACTGCTGGACGTGGCCGAAACGAAAGATTTCTTTCTGGCCTTTCCGGCGCTGGACGCCCTGGCCCGTATCGGCGATCCGCGGTCGGCGTCGCGAATCGTTCCCTTTCTGGCGGATCCCCTGCTATGTGCACCGGCGGCGTCGGCTCTGGGGCAAATCGGCGATGAAAGCGCCATTCCTCCGCTGGCAGGGCTTTTGCAAAATCCGGATTCTCCCGCCGCCGTGATCGCACAGGCCATGGCGGTGATCCATGAACGGTATGAGCAACGCTACCGGGAGGGCTCCTACATCGCGGAGACCGCGAGGAGAAACCTGAGCGCCCCCGCCGTTCAGCATCTGATCGACACCCTTCCGGAGGCGACGGAGGAGGAGTTGCGCTTCCTGGCCGTGGTTTTGGGCTGGCTGACCGGACCGGCGGTGGAGCGGGCGATGACAAGGCTTTTGGGAAATCCCGCCGTCCGAACCGAAGTCGTGACGGCGTTGACGCAATACGGAAAGCGGGTGGTGGATCTGGTCGTCGAGCAGTTGCAGAAGGACGATCTGGAAACGCGCAAGGCCGCGCTCATCGCCCTGGGGCGCATCGGAGACGCCTCGGCCGTCCCCGCGCTGTCCAAGCTGCTGGACGATGACGACGAACTCGTGGTGATCGCCGCCGGAGCGCTGGCCAAAATCGGCGACCGGCAGGCGTTTGAAGCCCTGCTGAAGCTTTTGGGACACGCCAATACCACCGTCCGTCAGGCGGCCATCGGCGCGCTCAATTCCATCGGTCACCCGGACATGGGGGGAAGAGCTCTTGGTTCATGCCGATCCCCTGATCCGGGAATCGGCCGTTCGAATCGCGGGATATTTCGGCTATGAACGATGCATCCGACTTCTTCTGGAACGGGCAGGCGATGCGGAGGAAAACGTACGCCGCTCGGCGGTCGAACACCTGGCGTATCTCGACCATGCCGAGGTTTTGCCGGTGTTATGCCGAACCGTCCGAAAGGACACTCCTCGGGTGCGGGCCGCAGCCGCCAAGGCGCTGGCCGACTTTGAATCGCCGGAAGCCCGCAATGCCCTGCTGGCGGCGCTTTCCGATTCCGATTCCTGGGTCCGGTATTTCGCCGCCCGTTCCGTCGGGAAGCAGCGTTGCACGGAGGCGATGGAAGCGCTTTCCCGCCTGGTGAAAGAGGACAAGGCGGCGCACGTCCGTATTGTCGCCGTCAAGGCTCTTGGAATGATCGGAGGCCCGGGGGTGGTGTCGGTTTTGATGGACGTAGCCGACAGTCCCGAAGAAGACCTGGCGGTTACGGCGCTTTCGGCGCTGGGGCGCATGGAGGATGCGAAGGCAAGGGAAAAACTTCTGAAAACACTGCGTTCTTCCAGCGCAGCCCTTCGGCTGGGCGCGGTCAAGGGACTCGGCCAGCGCTGTGATGAATCGGTGATCAACACGCTCCAGTGGGTGGCGGCCGCGGAGGAAAAGGAAGAAGTCGCCCTGGCTGCGATTGAGGCTCTGGCCGCCGCCGGCACACCGGAAGCCGTTTCCTCCCTGATCGACCTCACCCTGGAAAGCTCGCGGCGGGAGGCGGCCGTTGAGGCGCTGTCCGGCCTCGGCGATGAGCAGCTGGCCGCCATGGCCGCCGGTTTTTCCGCTCATCAGACGGAAGCGCGTTTGGCCGTCATCGACGCTCTGCTTCGGATGAAACGTCCCGCCGCAACGGAAATCCTCACCCAGGCGCTGGGAGACCGGGAAGAAAAAGTGCGCGTCAGAGCCATTCAGGCACTTGCCCGCCTCGGCAGCCGACGGGCGGAAAAGGACCTATACCGGATGGTGTCGAAGGACTCGTCTCCGGAAGTGCGCCGGGAAGCGCGCAAAGCGCTGGAGGGGATGTAGGGATCGGGCCAAAGGCTGAAGAGCGAGAGGATCGATGGTCCTCCAGTCTGGACACCTTCAGCCTAATTTCCTTTTTTTTTACGTTGATTGGTGTTATGAATTTTTACTCGGAATCCCTGAAGCTTCATCACAATACCTTCGTTTTGCTGCGGGATCTGATCCAGGAGCGGACGGGGCTGTTCTTTGAAGAAAACAAAATGGACATTCTGGCGGATAAGCTTTCGCCGCTGGTGATTGAACGGGGCTTCGGATCCTTTCTCGATTACTACTATCTTCTGAAATATGACGAGGACGCCGCAGAGGAATGGGGAAAGGTTGTCGATGTGCTGACCGTTCAGGAAACCTTCTTCTGGCGGGAGGTCGACCAAATCCGGACGGTGGCGGACGTGATCGTTCCCCGGCATTTTGAAGCATTTCCGGAAAAGCCTTTCCAGATCTGGAGCGTTCCCTGCGCCACCGGAGAGGAGCCGCTCTCCATTGCCATGGCGCTGGATCAGAAGGGGTGTTTCGGGCGGTATCCCATCCGGATTCTGGGTGCCGACATCAGCCCGTCCGCCATCGGCAAGGCGCACCGCGGGCTCTACCGGGAGCGGGCCTTCCGCAATCTGCCCGCCGCCCTGAAGGAGCGCTACTTTACCCGCGAAGGAGATCTGTGGCGTGTGGATGAAACCCTGCAAAGCCGGATTCAATGGGGCCTCCTCAATCTTCTTGACGAAGCGTCGCCGCTCATTCCGGATCAGGTGCCGGTGATCTTTTGCCGGAATGTTTTTATTTATTTTACGCCGCCGACGATCCGGCGGGTGGTCAAGATGTTTTATGAACGGATGCCCGTGCCGGGCTATCTGTTCGTTGCCGCCTCGGAGTCCCTGCTCAAGCTCACGACCGACTTTGAGCTCCAGGAGATCGGCGGTGCGTTTGTGTATGTGAAGAAATAGTTCGAAGTCGGAAGTTCGGGGTTCAAAGAAAGATCAACGGACTCATGAAATCCTTCGATTTCCAGGACTCCGAACGACGAACGGTTAATTCAGCCGGAGGTTTTTTGATGGACAAAGTCATTCGCGTGCTCGTGGTGGACGATTCCGCGTATGTGCGGAAGGTAGTGTCTCAGATGCTCTCCAGGAGCCCCTTCATCGAGGTCGTGGGGGTTGCCCGCGACGGAGAGGAAGCTCTGGAAAAGGTTGCGGAGCTGAATCCCGACGTGGTGACGCTGGATTTAATCATGCCGAACATGGACGGCGTGACCTTTCTGAAAAACCAGATGGCCCGCAGGCCCGTTTCCGTGGTGGTCTGCAGTATCGCCAGCGAAAGCGGCGAACTCGTCCTTTCCGCACTCGACGCCGGCGCGATCGATTTTGTCCAGAAGCCGACCGCCCTCGCCACGGAGCGGATTATGGAGATCGCCGATGTCCTCATCGAAAAAGTCAAAACGGCCGCCCAGGTTCCTCTGGCCGTCCTGAAAATGGAGCCGCCGCCCGCCCCTCCCGTTGCGGTTTTGCCCCCATCCGGAGAGGCCGGACGGCTGGACGCGATCGTGATCGGTGTTTCCACCGGCGGACCCCAGGCGTTGAAATATCTGATCCCGCAGCTGCCGAAAGATTTTCCGGTGCCGGTCGGCATCGTGCTGCACATGCCGGTGGGGTATACGGATATGTATGCCAAGAAACTGGATGAATTGTCCAATCTGACCGTGATGGAAGCCCGGGAAGGCCTGGACGTGGCGCCGGGCGTCGCGATTCTTGCACAGGCGGGCCGGCATATGCTCTTTCAGCGGGACGCGGACGGACGCGTTCGGGTGCACCTGGAGGTCCGTCCCTTCGATACCCCTCATCGGCCGTCGGTGGATGTGTTGTTCCGCTCCGCCGCCGAAACATACGGCAAGCGGCTTCTGGGTATCGTGATGACCGGCATGGGCAACGACGGTCTGCAGGGCGCGGCCTGGATCAAGTCCCAGGGGGGGATGATCTTTACGGAGGCGGAAGAGACCTGCGTCGTCTACGGGATGCCGCGATCGGTCGTGGAGGCGAATTTAAGCGACCGGAGCGTTTCCATTTTCGATATGGTCAAAGCCATCGGGGATGTGTTATAAAAACATCGGAGGCTGAAGGTATTTTGTCCGGAGGATTTGGCGTCCATTTTTCTTCGGTTTAAACTCCTTCGGACTCAACGACGGATCACCGGAGGTGATAAAGAATGTCAAAAATTCTCATGATCGATGATTCAGGACTGTCCCGGCGGATGATGCGGCAGATTCTCGAAGCCGGCGGACATGAGACGATCGAAGCTTCCGACGGCATCGCCGGTCTGGAACAGTATTTTCTGGAAAAGCCCGATTTGGTCATGCTGGACATGACGATGGCGGGAATGAGCGGTCTGGAAGTGCTGGAAAAACTGAGGCAAATGGATCCGAACGCAAAAGTGATCGTCGCGACGGCGGACATCCAGAGTTCGACCCGCGCCCTGGTCGAGGCCGCAGGCGCAAAGAACATGATCAACAAACCCCTGGAGAAAGACGCTGTTTTGCGGGCCGTTGCCGATACCCTGAACGAGACGAGGTGACCGGTATGAATTTGAGCAATGAGCAGAAAGACGCTTTGACGGAACTGATCAACATCGCCTTTTCACGGGCGGCGGCGGCTCTTTCCGATCTGACGGGGCATCGCGTGGGGATCAACGTTCCGGAGATCGCGGTTCATCCCATCAGAGAGCTCGGAAGCATCCTCGAGCGTTTCGTGAGGGAAGAGGTTGCCTCGGTCCACCAGATTTTTTCCGGACCGGTCGCCGGCGACGCCATGCTGATGCTGAACCGGGAAGGAGCGAACATTCTGATTGATCTTCTCTCGGATGAAGAAAGAAACAAAGGCCCCCTCGATGAAACCGGTCAGGAAGTGCTCACCGAAATCGGCAACATTATTTTAAACGCGTGTCTGGGCATGTTCGGGAATCTTCTGAAGGTTCATGTCAGCTTCTCCGTCCCCGTCCTCCATTTGGAATCTTTAAGCGCCATGCTCGACACCCTGGTCATCGGCCAGGAAGAGCTGCGGTACGCGCTGGTGATCTATACGACGTTCAATCTCAAGGGGAGCGCGGTTACCGGCTACATGGTCATCGTTCTGGGGGTGGCCTCTCTGGATCGTCTGATCCGCGCGGTGGAGGACTGGGCGCAAATCCAATCATCATGAAGGTCGGGGCGTGAAGGAAACGTCAAGAACACTTCTTTACATCGGGTTGATCGCAGGGACGGTGACTTTGCTGCTCGTCGGTTTCCTGGTGCGGGAAATGACGCTGCAGAGCGATAATACCCTGGCCAAGGCCCGCCTTGCGGCCCAGATGATTTATGAGGCGGATCTTTCCTTCCGGCATTGGAACGCCTCCCACGGCGGGGTTTATGCGCCGGTTACGGAAAAGACAAAACCCAATCCCTATCTCAGTGTCCCCGAACGGGACATCACCACGAAGAAGGGCAAGCAACTGACCCTGATCAATCCCGCCTATATGATGCGCCAGCTTTATGAAGGAAAAGGTCGCGAAGACGAGATCCGGGGGCATATTACCAGCCTCAACCCCCTGCGCCCGGAAAACCGGCCGGACCCCTGGGAAGAGCAGTCCCTGCGGGAGTTCGAAAAAGGGGTGAAAGAGACGGTGGTGATCGAGAAGAAGGGCGACCGGGAATTCCTGCGGCTGATGCGCCCCATGATCACCGCGGAGTCCTGCCTGAAATGCCATAGCCGTCAGGGATACCGGATCGGCGATATCCGGGGAGGGATCAGCGCCACCGTATTCCTGACCCCATTCCGGAAACTGGCGGCCGAACGGATGGCCGGGATGTGGGCGACTTACGGGCTCTTGTGGATCGTGATGATCGGCGGAATTATATTTTTCGGCGCTCGGCAGTTGAAAAACGAAACCCAGCGTCTTCGCGACGAGGCGCTCTTGAAAAAAAGTGAAGAGCGTTACCGGCAATTCGTCAAGTTCAGTTCCGACGGGATCTGGTGTTTTGAAATGGATCCGCCGGTGGCGGTTTCGGCGGACCCAAAGGAGCAGGTCGGGCAAATCTATCAGCGTGCCGCGCTCATCGAATGCAACGACACCATGGCGAAAATGCACAACTATCGGGAAGCCTCCGAGATGATCGGGATGAAATTCGGTACGCTGATTCCCAGGCTTTCCAAAAAGAACGTCGCCTATCTTGAAAATTTTGTCCGTTTTGGTTATGTCGTCGAAAACCATGAATCGCAGCAGTTGGACCGGATGGGAAATGTCCGGTATTTTCAGGACAGCATGACCGGCGTGGTTGAAAACGGTTTTTTAATCCGCATCTGGGGCATTCAGCATGATATTACGGAGCTGAAGGAGCTCAACGAGCAACTGGAATCGCTGAGTATCACGGACGGCCTGACGGGGCTGTATAACCGCAGAGGATTTTTGACGCTGTCAAATCAGCAGATGCGGATTGCCGACCGGATGAAGCGGGGGATGCTGCTGGTCTTTGTGGATCTCGACGGCTTGAAGTGGATCAACGACCGTCTGGGACATCAGCAGGGCGACGACGCCCTCAAGGGCCTGGCGGGCATTCTGAAGAAAACCTTCCGGGAATCGGATATTTCGGCCCGCATGGGGGGCGACGAGTTTGTGGTTCTGGCCCTGGAGGGCCGGCCGGAAGACGCGGAAAATCTGGCCGGAAAGATCCGACACGAAATTGCCCTCTACAATGAGGACCGGTCCCGTCCGTACAACCTGTCGGTCAGCGTGGGAGTGGTGTATTACGATCCGAACGCGCCGGTCGATCTGGAACAACTCGTCAACGAGGCGGACCGGTTGATGTATTTGGAGAAGGGGAAGAAAAAAAGGGATGCATCGGTAATCCTTAGACGGAAGGCCGAAGGGGATTAGGCTGAAGGACCGCAGGCGCCTTCAATCTTACGGTTTTCGGCATAAAAGGCCGTTTTCGGGGAGTGTTCTATGAAAATACTGGTCGTTGACGATTCCGCTTTTGCCCGTCAGCGCATCGGGAAGGTGCTGAAGGACGCGGGCCATGAAGTCTTTGAAACGGAAAACGGCGAGGGGGCTTTGCGCCTCGCAGAGGAAATCAGGCCGCAGGTCGTGACCGTCGATTTGCTCATGCCCGGGATGAACGGGATCGAGGTTGTCCGCAGACTGAAAAAACAACGGCCGGATTTGAGGATCGTGGTGGTGTCCGCCGATATCCAAAAGGAAACCCGCCGGGAGACTCTGGCCGCGGGGGCTTCGGCTTTCGTGTCCAAAACGGCCGCCGAAGAGGTGTTGCTGGCCGCCCTGGAAGAAAAGCCCGGCGGGCTCGTGCCGATGGTGTTGACCGACGCGCAAAGGGACGCTTTCACGGAAGTGATGAACATCGCCATGGGGAAGGCCGCCGCCGCCTTGAGCGTTTTATTGCAGCGCCCGGTTCGATTAAAAATGCCGGAGGTGGAAGTGATGTCGACGGAGGCCCTGACCGCCTTTTTCCGGGAAGAAATCGGGGGGGTCGGCGTGATGATCCGGCAGGATTTTTTTGGAGATTTCATCGGGAAGGCTTCCCTGGTGTTCTCCGGCGGCCATGCTTCATTCCTGGTCCGGAAACTCACGGACCTTCAGCAGGAATTAGGCTCTCTTTCCACGGCCGAACAGACGGTCCTGGAAGAGATCGGCAATATCGTATTGAACGCCGCCGTCGCCGTGCTGGCGGATCAGTGCCGCAAACGCGTGCGGATGAATCTCCCTTCCGTTTCCATGCATCTGAAGGGGGATGAGGCGGCCCGGGAACTGATCGGCACGGAAAACGGATCGCAAAACGCCATCGTGCTCATCAGCCGTCTCTCGATCGGAGAGTGGGAAATGATCGGTTATCTCATTCTCCTGTTGGACGAAGAGGATGTCGGGTATATTCTCCGCATCGTCGGAGTATGATGGAG
>DAOTJI010000035.1:20615-24773 GCA_035448625.1 Smithellaceae bacterium
AACGGATCGGGATGTGACCATGGGCAAAGAAAATCGGTCGGATGATCCATTGCTTCAGACTCTTCTTGAGGCGGGCGATTTCGGGATTCTGGCGCTGGACGACCGGGGTCGGATTCTGGTCTGGAATTCCTGGCTGGCGCAACGCACGGCTCTTCGAAAGGAACAGGTTCTGGGGAAAACGCTTTCGGAAGCCCTGCCCGGCATATCCCCGGCGATCCCCGACATTTGCCGGGAAGTCCTCGCGTCCGGACAACCGCGCGTTCTTTCTCCCGCGCTCCATAAGGTTTTGATTCCCTTTCAAAAGCCGTCGCGGCAGACCGGAAGGATCCATCCCGTCTACGACCGGCAGAACAGGGCTTCCGGGGTTGTGATAATCATCAACGATCTGTCTCCGATTTTGGAATACGAGCAGTTGGCCGTCGACGAAGCCGCCACGGAGCGCAAAGAGCGGGAAAAAAGGTTCAAGGCGGTCTTCGAATCCGCCAATGTGGGAAAATCGATCACGGAACTGGACGGGACAATCAACGTCAATCGGGCGTTCTGCAACATGCTGGGGTATGAACCGGAAGAATTGAACCGGAAAACCTGGCAGGAGCTGACGCCGCCGGATGATGTTCCATTCGTGGAGGGGAAACTGGTCCCCCTGATAAACGGCGCAAGCGATTCGGTGCGTTTCACCAAACGATATATCCACAAAAACGGCTCCCACGTCTGGGCGGACGTCAGCGTGGCCATCCTTCGGGACGATCAGGGAAAGCCGCTCCATTTCGTCACGACCGTCGTGGACATTTCCGAGAGAAGGAAGGCGGAGGAGGCGCTCAGGGAGAGTGAAGAAAAATTCCGCACGCTCGCGGATTCGACGCCTACGGCGGTGATGCTTTACCAGGACAACCGCTGGGTTTACGCCAACCGGGCCGCCGAACAAATCTGCGGCTATTCCGCGGAAGAGCTGCTCACCATGAATTTTTGGGATTTCGTTCATCCCGATTTCAAGCCGCTGATTGAGGAGCGCGGCCGCAGGCGTCAACAGGGCGAACCGGCGGAAAGTCGCTATGAATTCAAGATCATCTCCAAGGACGGCCGGGAGAAATGGGTGGATTTGTCCGGCGCCTCCACTATGCTGAGCGGCAGGCCCGCGGGCATTATTTCCGTCCTGGACGTCACCGACCGCAAACAGGCGGAGGCGGCGTTGCGATCCAGTGAAGAAAACTTTCGCCGGTCGATGGATGAATCCCCGCTGGGGATTCGCATTGTCTCCTCCGGAGGAACCACTTTGTACGCCAATCGGACGCTCCTGGATTTTTACGGCTACGATTCCGTTGCGGAACTGAACGCCGTTTCCACGCGGGAGCGCTATACGGATCGGAGTTATGCCGAATTTCTGATCCGGCGGGAAAAGCGAAAAAGAAACGAGGCGGATGACGGGGAATATGAAATCGAGATCGTCCGGAAGAACGGCGACATCCGCTGCCTTCAGGTCTTCCGCAAGGAAATTCTTTGGGATGGCCGGAAACAATATCAGGTTTTATACCATGACATCACCGAGCAGAAAAAGATCCGGGAAGCGCTGAAGATCAGCGAGGAACGGTACCGGGCGTTTATCAAACAGAGCTCCGAAGCCATCTGTCTGTTCGAAATCGAACACGAACCGGTCGACACGGCCTTGCCGGTGGAGTCTCAGGTGAATCTGCTTTACGCGCACGCCGTCATTCGGGAATGCAATCGGGTCTTTGCGACGAGCCACGGCTATCCGGAGCCGGAAGCCATGATCGGTTTCCGCATCGGCCAGATATTCCCCCGCCTGGCCCGGGAGAACGTGGATTACCTCCGGACCTTCGTCTTGAACGGACACCATGTCTCCGGTGTGGAAACCAAAGAACTGAGCCTGGACGGGTCGGTGAAATATTTCCTGAACAGTCTGATCGGTCACATCGAGGGCGGAAAGCTGCTTCGGGTATGGGGCGCCAAACAGGACATCTCCCGGATCAAAAAGGCGGAGGAAGAAATCCGGACGCTGAACGCCGAACTGGAACGGCGGGTTCAGGAGCGCACCGCCCAACTGGAGATCGCCAACCGGGAGCTGGAATCCTTTGCCTACTCCGTCTCCCACGATCTGCGGGCGCCGCTCCGGGCCATTGACGGCTATACGCAGATTTTGATCGAAGATTACCAATCCAAGCTGGATGAGGAGGGGAAGCGTGTCTGCTCCGTCATCAGCAAAAACGCCCGCAACATGGGGCAGCTGATCGATGATCTGCTGTCTTTTTCCCGGTTCGGCCGGGTGGCGATGCAGAGCCTGCCGGTCGACATGGCGACGCTGGCCAAAGCCTGTTATTCGGAACTGACGACTCCTGAACAGCGTCAGCGGATTGATTTTCAGATCGGCGCGCTGCCCAGGGCTCTGGGAGACCCCGGACTGATCCGGCAGGTGTGGATCAATCTGATCGGAAATGCCGTTAAGTTCTCCGGGAAGAAGGAAAGATCCGTCATCGAGGTGGGATTTATCCCGCAAGGCGGCGGGCGGGCTACCCCTGCAAATCCTCCCTGCGCACCCCAGCCTCCCGGCTCCGGACTTTTACCGGCCGAGGCCGAATGCATCTACTTCATCCGGGACAACGGAATCGGGTACGACTCGGCCTATGCGGACAAACTTTTCGGTGTGTTTCAGCGTCTCCACAGCGAAAGGGACTTTGAAGGGACGGGCGTGGGTCTGGCCATTGTTCAACGCATCGTCCAAAGACACGGGGGCCGGGTCTGGGCCGAATCGGAACCCGGCAAAGGGGCAACTTTTTACTTTACCTTGTTGAAAGGATAAAATGTATTCCCATGAAGGATCCGAGTGTTGTGGACATTCTGTTGGTGGAGGATAATCCGCAGGATGCGGAACTGATGATTCGGGCGATCCGGAAACGCAATCTGATGAATCCGATCTATGTCGTGGAAGACGGCGCGGAGGCGCTGGACTTCATCTTCTGCCGCGGTTCCTATGCGGGTCGGGATTTCTCCAAGCCTCCGAAGGTTGTGCTGCTGGACCTCAAGCTGCCGAAGGTGGGCGGCATCGAGGTTCTCCGCGCGGCGAAAGCGGATCAGCGGACCCGCCATATTCCGATCGTGGTCGTAACCTCCTCGCGGGAGGACCCGGATATCAGGACGGCCTATACGCTGGGCGCGAACAGCTATGTGGTCAAGCCTGTGGATTTCAGTGCCTTCATGGATGCCATGAGCAACCTTGGGCTTTACTGGCTTTTGGTGAACCAGCCGCCGAGGTAGGCAAAGGGGCGGCGGACAAGATAGAGGGCGGGTCTTCAGATCCGCCCTTTTCCATGAAGCACGACGGAAGATCGGCCTCCCCGCGACGGAATCCGGGGAAATCGCCGGATGTGCGGTTTATCGCGGCGGGTGTTCCGCGTAAAACTGATAATGGTTTTTTCCTTTCGCTTTGGCGGCATACATGGCCTGATCGGCCCGGGTCAGGAGCGTTTGTCCGTCCTGGCCGTCGTTCGGGTATAGACTGATGCCGATGCTTGCCGTGATGTGCTGTTCCAGTCCATGGATGATGAAGGGTTGAGCTATGCCGTCATTGATTTTGCGGGCCACGGTGGCGACGCTGGCCGAGTCGGTCACCTCTTCCATCAAGAGGACGAACTCGTCTCCTCCCATGCGTGCGGCAACATCGGCCGCCCGCAAATTATTTTTCAATCGCGCGGCGATTTCCTTAAGCAGCCGGTCGCCCGCTTCGTGTCCCATCCTGTCGTTGATTTCTTTGAATCCGTCGAGGTCGATGAACAGGACGGCGAATTGCTTTTGATACCGTTTTGCGGTCTGGACGGCCTGGTGGAGCAGATGGCCGAACATCATCCGGTTGGGTAATTCCGTCAGGAAATCATGCGTGGCCAGGTATTGGATTTTTTCTTCGGTCAGCCTGCGTTCCGTGACGTCTCGTCCGATGCCCCGAAAGCCGATGATGACCCCTTCCCGGTTGCGCATCGGAAAAGCTGAGTTTTCGACGAATCGTATCGTTCCGTCCCGGTGATGAATCCTGTAGGCGATGTTCCTTTTGGGGTCGCCGGTTTTGTAAATTTGGTCAAACGCTTTATAGATATAGTCGATATCTTCTTTCACGACATTGATCCGGAAGCTGGCGCCCGTCAGTTCGTC
>DAOTJI010000036.1:0-10455 GCA_035448625.1 Smithellaceae bacterium
TGGGGCTTCTGGCCGGCTGCTCGGGGAAACTGCTCAAAGATATGGGCAGCTTCAAGCCGAGCGTCGAGGCGACGGAAAATTTCAAGAAATTCGTCGTCCGGAGCGATTACACTTACTTCATCAGCGGGTCGGATGTGTATCCCGTCGCCATTTTCGGCCTCCGGAAAGATTGGATCATCGACAGCGATGAGGACCTGTGGAAAAAAATCGAGCCGAAGACGGAGGTCATGGCCGACCTCGTCACCAATATGCAAAGGCGGCTCAACGAGTGCTGTTATCAGAGCCCCCACGGCTTTGACATTCTGGACAACCAGGGCCGGAAAATCGGCGAGTGGTACTCCATGCTGGGACTCATCATCGGCATCAAAACAAAGGAAGGGGGAAAGGCGGTCATCTATCCCCCTTCCGACACGGATGAAGTCAAAAAATACCAGGAGAGAACCAGCGACAAGGGCCGGTAAGATTACCGGGCCTGCAGCGCCCTGCCGATGGTCATGATTTCGGCTTCCTTGGTCCCTTCATAAAGCTCCAGAATTTTCGCATCCCGGTACCATTTCTGAACGGGATACTCTTCGATGTATCCGTAGCCGCCATGCAGTTCCACGGCGTAATTCGCGCAGAAGACGGCGGTCTGTCCGCCGTAGAACTTGGCCATGGCCGCAAGCGTGTAATCGGGTTTCCCCTGATCGATCAGCCAGGCCGCCTTGTACACCAGACCGCGCAGCGCTTCAATGCGGATGGCCATTTCCGTGAGCTTCATCTGGGTCATCTGAAAAGCGCCCAGCGGTGCGCCGAAAGCGGTTCTTTCCTTGACGTACTTGATGCTGGTTTCCAGGCACGCCTGCGCAAGCCCCAGGGCCTGTCCGGAAACCATCACGCGGGTAATGTCAAAAAAGTGCATGAGCTGGCGAAAGCCGTTCCCTTCCTTCCCCACCAGATTGGATCGGGGAACGCGCACGTCTTCAAACGCGATTTCAGCCGTGTCGCTGGCGCGAATGCCCATCTTCCCGTGAATCTTGTTGCGCGTCACTCCCTTGGCGTCCGCCGGCACGATGATCAAACTGAAGCTGTTGTGCTTCTTTTCTTCGGGATTGGTGATGCATTGCGCGACCATGAAATCGCACACGGTGCCGTTGGTGATGAACATTTTGTTGCCGTTGATCACATAGTCGGCCCCATCCTTGACGGCCCGGGTCTTGTAACCCGAGACATCGGTTCCCGCGTTGGGTTCGGTGTAGGCGCCCGCACACACCTGGACGCCTTCACAGACCGGCGGCAGATAGGTCTTCTTCTGCTCTTCCGTGCCGTAGTTAAGAATGGACTCGCAGCCGAAGCCGGAGGCGACGATATTCAGGCCGATGCCCATGTCGATTTTGGACAGTTCCTCCGTAATGATGGTATTGCCCAAGATTCCGGCGCCGGCCCCCCCGTAGGCTTCCGGAATCCACGCGCCGACCAGACCGTTTTCGGCCGCCTTTTTCCGGATTTCGGGCAGGTATTTTTCCTCTTCGTCGCACTGGGCGGAAAACGGCGCGATTTCCGCCACGGCAAACTTATAGGCCATTTCCTTCAACATCTTCATTTCTTCCGTCAATTCGAAATTCATGCGTAATGGCTCCTTTCCATCGGCCAGTCATAGAGGGTCGCAGCGGCCCAAAAGCCCGCGCCAGCCCGCAGGTTGATTTTATTTCTTGCCGTAATCGTAAACGCCCCGGCCGGTTTTGCGTCCGAAATTTCCGGCGCGGACCAGTTTTCTCAAAATCGGTGCGGGACGATACTTGTCGCCCAGTTCCCGGTGCAGACCTTCGATCACGCGCAGCAGCGTCTCATTGCCCACCAGGTCGGCCAGCGCCAGCGGACCGATCGGATGGTTGCATCCCAGCACCATGCCTTTATCGATGTCTTCAGCCGACGCCAGCCCCTCGTCCAGCACAAAGAAGGCCTCGTTGAGCATGGTGCACAGAATCCGGTTGACGACAAAGGCCGGGGCCTCTTTCACGGTAATGACTTCTTTGCCGATTTTCTTGCCCCACTCCTGGGCGGTTTTCAGCGTTTCATCGGAGGTCTGATGGCCGCGGATGATTTCCAGAAGGCGCATCACCGGAACGGGATTGAAAAAATGCGTGCCGATAAAACGGTCCGGCCGGCCGGTCACGGCCGCCATTTCCGTGATGCTGAGCCCCGACGTGTTCGTGAAAAAAAGGCAGTGTCCGGGAACGACGGTCTCCAGTTCCGCATAGACTTTTTTCTTCACGTCCATGACTTCGATGACGACTTCGACCACCACGTCCGCGCCGGCGGCGGCCTCTTTCAGATCCAGTGTGGGCTTGATGCGGCCGAGAACCGCCTCCATATGCGCCTGGGTCATTTTCCCTTTTTCGACGTCCCGGGCCAGGTTCTTTTTGATCGTATTCATTCCTGCGTCCACAAACCGCTGTTCAATGTCCCGAACAGCCACTTCATACCCCGCCTGCGCGCAAACCTGCGCAATGCCGTTCCCCATCAGTCCCGCGCCCAAAACACAAATTTTCTTGATTTCCATAAAGCATTCTCCTTATCGAAAAATATTTTTCAATGTCCTGCCGGCCGGATGAATCTTGTCGGAAAAAACGTTCCAGATGCTTCTTTGTTCAATGCGCTTGAGGGTGTTTATTAAGTTTTTTTGACGGTTAAATCAACCCCTTTTTCAAGAAAATGTCCCGCGCACATCAACCGGAAAAAAATATGTCGGGAGCGTCCTGTTTTTCAAAGAGCGTCAGCCGAAAGCCGTCGGGTCCTGCTTCCAGAACCAGGCCGCACAGGCGGAAACGGCGGGCAAAGGAGTCGATTTTTTTCTTCCGGTGGTGCGTCGGCGCCGCATCGCCCCAGCCCGCGGGCGTCACCGTCACAAAAGGACCGCCGCGATCCATGCCGGTTGCGATGCGGATGAACGGCGGGTGCGGCTGCGCAAGCCAGTCCAGAAACGTCAGGAGCGTATCCGAAAAACGGCCGGCTGCAACGGACACGTAGGGAAGATGCTTGTACGGCAGGAAATGAACGACGGGACGTTCGGCCGCCGGTTCGTGGCCGATGCGCTGAACCAGAGCGGCCAGAAACCGCGCGTCATCTTCCACGTAATCCAAAACAGAGTCGTCCAGGTGAGGGCTTTCCTGCCCTGCCCTCAGCACACCGTCGATCACCGCGTTGACGTCCGTTGGAATAAACTCCTCCAGATTGCGGCGCCCATTGGCGATTCCGATAAAATCGAGCAGCAGACTTGTGCCCCGGTGAATCAGCGGCCGGGGCAGAATGGCGGCCAGCGGACGGGGGTCAAAGAGCCCTTTGATCTGTTCGACAATCGCCAGGGCGCCATGTGCGAATTCCACACGCCGGATTTTTCCGGATTCCAACCCGCGGCAGAGTTTGCGAAACTCCAGCAGGCAGGCGTCAATCCGCTCCATGGGCATTGCGTCGCGGCACCGGCAGGCGGCCTCTTCTTCCTCCAGGCGTTCCAGTTGATACGCCACATAAAGAAGGCGGCCGGCAATCGACGAAAAAACCTCCTCGGCCTCGTCCAGAAGCTCCAGCGCATAATCCGTGATTTGAAAAAGGCGCTCCTCGTTCATCCGGCTTACGTCGCCCAGCGAGAGGGTTTTGCGCTGGAGCCGCCGCAGGATGTCGCGGGCTTTGTCCGACGGAATCAGGCCGCCGTGTCCGGGATAACAGAGCGTGACCGGCTGATGATCCAAAAGCCATTGTACGCGCTGCTGGGTATGGAGGAGATCCTCCCTGTGCCAGCCGGAAATTCCGGCAACCATCGGATTGGCCGCGGCGAGCAAATCGCCGATAAAGAGAATTTCGCCGACGCGGATGCAGACGCTGTCGGGACTATGTCCGGGCGCCGAATACATTTCCAGAACATCGCCTCCGCCGATGGAGATGGTCTGCCGGAACAGAGGCTCTTCCAGGTCCGTTTGAACAGCTTCGGTCGTGATCCTCATTTCCACGCCCGGCAGGAGTGAAATGGACCGGGGGGTTTTTCTTCTCTTGTCGGTTTCCGTGAGCAGGCGGATATCCGGCCGCAGGGACGGAAAAGCCACGCCGTAGAGTTCGGCGATGGTTTTGGCCGAATCTCCCTCACTCAAATAATCGGCCCCCTGTTCCTGGGCGGCAATCCAGACGGGGGCCTCCGTCATCATCTGCCGGAATCTGCCGGCCTCCAGGGAATGATCCAGATGGCCGTGCGTCAGATAAACGACGATCGGGCGGGGGCGTTCCCGCTGACAATCCGTCAGGATCCGGTTCAGATCTGCGGTTTGCGCAACCAGCGCCCCGGCGTCGATCAGAAGAATTTGCCGGGGTGTGCGAATGATGCAGGAATTGGAAGAGAGAAGATCAGGCTTCCGGAGATACGGGTAGATTTCCGCCTGCCGGCTTCCCGGAAGAGGCTGCCAGACTTGATTCAAAAGCACGGGAAATTCCTTTCCAGCCGTGAATCATCACCCGTTGAGGCGGGCGATGACCGCCCTGGCTTCCTCGGTCAGAAAACGCCATAAACCGATTTGTTTGAGGGTCTCCACTTTCGGAACGCCCTTGTCCGTCCAGCCCCGCTCCCGGTAATATACCAGAATCAAATGACGCAGCTCTTCTTTTCGATGCCGCATGAGCAGGGTGCGCTTTTCGCCCGTGGGCATCTGCTGAATTTCCGGCAGGGGCCTCTGCAGGATTTTGCTCAACTCCAGGTCATTATAGTCTTTTTCCAGTTCATACAGAGCATCCTCCGTGGGTCCGATGGCCCGATCGGGGATCCAGTCGTGTGCCGCGGTCGCGGCTCCGAAAAACAGGACATTCATCACGCGCTGCAGATTGATGTCCCGGTCCGTTTGCTCGAAGATCTGCTCCCAGGTCAGTGCCGTGCCCAGCATGCCGTTGTAAAAATCCGCGTACAGTTCCTGCGACGCCGGATTGATGTAAATGTCGGCATGATCCCGCTTCATGGAATCGGGATTTAGCACATCCACCCAGGGAAGCTTGCACAGGCCCAGATTGTCGTTGCCGAGCCGAACGCGGGGATAGGTGATGAGCGCTCTGGCCCTGGACTCAAAGGTGGGAAAGGCGCCCAGCAGATCTACTTTGATGAGCCAGGCGGCCGCGTGGTGTGCGCCGATGTCGCTGGCCGCCGCGTAAGAGGCCTGCATGGACAACGAACGATGGGTGCGATACAGGGAGAAAGGAAGCCCCTTGGTCTGCATGGCAAAGATCTGCAGCTCTTCGAGCGGTTGGGTTTTGCCGGTTCGTGCCGCATACCGATCGGCCACCCACGTCGTCAGACCCGTCATGCCGCGGGCGGCGGCGCGGGCCAATTCGGTCCGGCAGTACGCCAGGTCATGAATAAACTGCAGCGCCGCCTGCTCATCTTCCCAGGTCAGGCAAAAGCCGTCGGTGTCCTCCTTCGTCAGGTAACCGCGCTGATAGCATTCCATGATAAAGGCCATGAGGACGGCCGTGGTAATGGTATCGATACCGTAATTGTCGCAGTGCCAGTTGGCTTCCATGACGAATTCGGGGTGCCACATACCCAGGTTCGACCCGAATCCGGCGGCGGTTTCATACTCGGGGCCGTCCACCCAGACTTTTTGCCCGCGATGTTCGCCGGATGTCAGCGTGACCCAGCCGCCCTTGGTGCAGCGCAGATTGCAGCCGGGAAAGCACCCGTCCATTCCGCGATGCTCAAAGAGGCGCTCGGCGTAAATTTTGCCGCAGACCTGCCCCGCCTTGGGGTGCGAGCCGCGCTGGTAATTGTAAACCGGCAGGGACTGGTACTCGCCCTTATTCATAAAGGAGATCAAACCGGCTGAACCCTTGAGGTGCATTTGCAGCGCCTGCGGATCGACGTCCCGGACAATTCCGTGAAGCTTCGTTCCCGCCTCTTTAACCTTGTTCCAGTCGGCCGCCCCGTAAGGATTTTCTCCGCGGGGAAAAGCAGCCAGAATGACAATGGCCGCGATCCGCTTGCGGCTCATCACGGATCCCAGTCCCGTGCGGCCGGCCTGCTTGGTGCGGAAAAGACCTTTGCCTTCGGGAGTCGGTTTCGTGGCGTCATAGTAGTGGCTGTTGATGCACCCGAAAGACGTGTTCACCGCTCCGATACCCGTCGTCAGAAAGGCCAGATCCTTTTTTTCACGGCCCTCGCTTAAAAACCGGTCGACCAGCGTCTTCTCAAGATGAAAAACCTGATCTTCCCCGGAAAACCCGACGATGGAAATTTCCCGTCTGAAACCGTCGATCACAATCATGACCGGTTCTTCAGCCCCTCCGGTAACCGAGAGCGCGTCAAACCCGGCATATTTCAGATAGGCGCCGAAATGGCCGCCAAAATTGGATACACCAGGAATACCGGTCAGAGGAGACAGGGAAACCGCCATGCACTTGCTCGTCCCGGGAAACTGCGGAATGCCGCCCAGCGGCCCCGGCGAAAAGATCAGGGGGTTTTCCGGATCATGGGCCCGGGTGTGGGAAGTCACCTGCTCATGCAGCAGATAAAGCCCCAGCCCTCTTCCGCCGATGAAGAAATTACGGGCTGCGGGATCCAGCGGACGGACCTCCATTGCACCCGTCGTTACGTTGACGGAAAGGATCTGGTTGGCGTATCCCTGTTTGAGCGGTTGAACCGTGTATTTCATTCGTTGTTCCTTCTAAAATAGCGTGCACAGGTTAAAGCAACCCTCGCAAAATATTCATCATCAAAAAATGTCGACGAAAGCGTGATGCAGCTGCGCTTGTCAGAATGTGAAGAGATTGAAGGGGGAATAGAGATCGGAGCGGCCGGAATTCCATTCATTTCGATCGATATAACCGCTCTTATCTTTATCCAGGGAAAAGAACCTTTTCCTTGCGGCTTGCCGGTGCTCGCTTTTATGGATTTTCCCGTCATGGTTGGCGTCGGCTTCCCGAATCCATCGATCCGCGTCGATCTTTTCATTGGACTGCATCTCTTCTTTCGTCACGACGCCGTCCCGGTTCTTATCCAGAAAGTCAAACGCCGCGTCTGACGCATCCAGGTATTCCTGCAGGCTGATCTTGCCGTCCCGGTTTTTATCCGCGCGGGGAAGCTTTGGATCCGCGGCCAAAGACGTCGAAGCGGCAAACAGGAGGATGACGAAGGCCGTCAATATTTTGTTCATCTTTTCCCTTCTTTCCGTTAGAAATCGCGCGGCAGTTTCTCCAGTTCGGCCAGTGAAAATACCGGCCCGTCCGAACAGACGTACCGGTAGCCGACATTGCAGCGGCCGCATTTGCCGATACCGCACTTCATGCGCATTTCCAGCGACGTCAGAATATTCTCCTTGGAAAAGCCCAGATCAAAGAAAACCGGCAGCGTGAATTTGATCATGACGGGCGGGCCGCAGATGACGGCCACGGCGTTTTCGGGCGACGGGGCGACCTCCTTGCAGACGGCGGGAACAAATCCTTCCCTGCCCTTCCAGGTTTCATTTCCCTTGTCGACGGTAATGATGGTGTTGATGTCGCTGCGCTTTTCCCAGGCGGCCAGTTCATCCTTATAGCAGAGCAGGCCCGGGGTCCGGGCGCCGTAAATGACGGTGATGTCGCCGAAGCGGGAGCGGTTGTCCCCGTGCAGCATATATTGAACCAGCGACCTAAGCGTGGTGAAAGCGAATCCGCCGCCGACCACCACGATGTTCTTTTTCTCGAGAAATTCGATCGGCCAGGGATGCCCCAGCGGCCCCCGCAGGCCGATTCGGCCGCCCTCTTCCATATCGTGCAGCGCCGCCGTCACCAGCCCCGGCACAACGGCGCCGGCCCGCTGGACCGTAAACTCGACGTAGCCAAGCTCCGTCGGAGACGAGGCGATGCCGATCGGCGCCTCTCCCTTGCCGTAAATGGACAGCTCGGCGAACTGGCCGGGCAGATACTGAAACCGGGCCTCGTCCTGGGCATTCAGAAATTTAAAGCGAAACGACTTGATGTCATGGGTATCCACTTCGTCGGTGATTTTGACAATCTCAACCGGCATGGGGATGTAGGGATTGGTTGAACGCATATTCTTCCTCAAATGGGTTTATTCCCGAACGCGCTTTGTGGCGTTCGGCATCATGTCTTCATGGCCTCTTCGACGATCGAAAAAATATCAACACTCACCGGACAATATCGCGTGCAGCGCCCGCATCCCACACAGGAGATGACGCCGTACTTCCGGACATGGTAGGAATACTTGTGCCCGATTTTCTGCCGCAGGCGCTGGTACACCTTCGTGCGGGGATTGTGGCCGCTGGCTTCCAGGGTGAAATCCGTGAACATGCAGGCGTCCCACACGCGGCGTCGCGTTCCCCGGCCGAACAGGGTTTCGTCGCAAATATCGAAGCAGTAGCAGGTCGGGCACGCAAAGGTGCACACGCCGCAGCTTAAACAGGCGGCGGCGGCTTTTTCCCAGAACTCGGTGTTGTGAAAGAGATCTTCCAGCTTTTTCGTGACGGCTTTGGCGTCCACGCAGGCAAAGCGCGTTTTGAAGTCCCGTCCCGCGGCTACCGTATCGTCAAAGAATTTCCCGTCATCCGCCGACGCCCCGGCAAGGTCGTCGATGGCCTCCAGCAGAGCCTCTCCCCTCGCGGTGATGCTTTTGAGAAGCAGCTCGTCGCCGCGGCGGACCATGAAGACGTCGCTGCCTTCGGGATCAGCCGCTCCGATGCCCAGCGTCCGATAGAATTCCTCCGGCTCGGCGGTCGCACTGAGATCGAAGGCGTATCCGATAACGGTAGTCGCTTCTCTTCGGGCCTGCCAGTAGGGATCGACGGGGCCGGTGCCGGAAAAATGGATATCCATGATCTCAAAGCTCTTCACGTCGCAGGGGCGGACCCCGAACAGAATCAAGGGCTTTCCCTCCGGCTCGACGGTTTCGGCCTCCAGCATGGGCCGGCCCGTTCGATAGCGGACGAAATCTTCCGTCTGCGGAAAGAAAACGGATTTGGGACTGATGACGGTGTTATGATAATTCAGATCCACCTGCTTCGCATCGGTGATTTCACGGAATTGGAAGCCGGCGTCTTGGCGGACCGGAGCAACCAGCGTTCCCTTTCCCATCAGGCCGGAAGCCAGATCGGGCAATTGATGGATGGCAATTTTCTTCAGCACAACCAAAGCTCCTTACTTGAGAATGTTGTCGGTATCTTCCGCGCGGAAATGAACCAGCACGGGCTTGTCTTCAATGCTCATCCCCGCGGCCTGGCCGAACATTGCTTCGCAGTCTTTGGCCACTTTCTTATGAAACAGGTACAGCGGGATATCCACCGGGCAGGCGCGAGAGCACTCGCCGCAATCCACGCAGCGGCCGGCCAGGTGATGAAAGCGGGTCAGGTGGTACATCAGGTTGCCCGCCGTCTCCGGAGATTTCTCTCCCCACCGGGGCTTGCTCTGATCGATAAAGCAGGGATCGCAGTAGCACATCGGACAGGCTTTGCGGCAGGCGTAGCAGCGAATGCATCGATCCAGTTCCTTTTTCCAGAACGCAAAGCGAGCCTCTTTGTCCATCGCTTCGTATTCGGCCAGCACGGTGTAAGGCGGCGAGGCCGGTTGTCCATGCACCTCTTCCCCGATCAGAATGTCATACAGCACGGGATTGTAAAGGCCGCAGGTGGTCCTGCCGTCGACGACTTCGCCCGTCTTCGGGTTTCTGATGCCGTAGGCGGGAATGCCGAGAATCACCAGGTCGTGGCGCTTGACCTTGTCTTCCTGAATGAGCTGAACCACGGCGCGGCTGTCCGCCGCCTTGACCGCGATAGCGATCCGGGTTCCCCGCGGATACCGGACCAGATACCTGGCCATATTGTGGGTGCAGTACTCGTTGAACACGATGCCGTCCGCGTCGGAAGGACACTTGGCAACATAGGGCATGGGATGATTTTCGTCGTAGCCTTTACCCCACGCAAGCATCAGGCTCACCTCGCCCGATTCCAGAAGCCTCCGGGCTTCGTTTCGTAATCTCTCTTCTATCTGCTGAAAGCTGACTGCCATATGCTCTCCCCACGCTTCTATGAAATCTTGAATTTGGTCTGGGGCCCCAGCGCCTTGATTTGTCCGGTAAATTCCGTAACGACCTCGGCAAACTTGTTTCCCTCGGAGGCGGAAATCCATTCGACGCGGAATCGCTCAGGCTCCAGACCGGCGAATTCCAGAATTTTTTTGGTCACGGCCAGGCGTCTTCGCGCATAGAGGTTCCCGGTGTTGTAATGGCAATCGCCCGGATGACACCCCCCGACCAGCACGCCGTCGGCGCCTAGCTGGAACGCGCGGAAAATAAACGAGGGGTTGATCCGGCTGGAGCACATCACGCGGACCACCCGAATATTCTGCGGATACTGCAAACGCGTGGTCCCCGCCAGGTCCGCACCCGTATAGGTACACCAGTTGCAGGCAATGCCCAGTATTTTCGGTTCAAACGACATGAAAGACTTCCTTTCT
>DAOTJI010000036.1:10555-24669 GCA_035448625.1 Smithellaceae bacterium
TTGGTGAAGTGCCTTGCGATGATCGCGGAGGACGGACAGACGGACGCGCAAAGCCCGCAGCCCTTGCACAGCGCCTCGTTGATTTCGGATACGCCTTTTGGCTCGTTGAAAAACGGCGCGCCGTAGGGGCAGACCCGCACACAGTTCTGGCAGGCGCAGCAGGAGGCCGGATTGACCATCACCGTCGTGGCTTCCAACTCCATCTTGTCCTTTACGACAATGGTCAGCGCTTCCGCCGCCGCGCCGTTGGCCTGCGCCACAGTGTCCGGAATATCCTTCGGACTCTGGCACACGCCCGCGATGAAGACGCCTTCCGACATCGTGGACAGCGGCGCCAGTTTGGGATGGCGCTCCATGAAAAAGCCCTGCTTGTCCGTGCTCAGGTTAAACAGGCGCGCGACGTCTTTGGCGTTCGAGCGGGGAATCATGGCCGGCGACAGCACAACCATGTCTACGGGCAGTTTGATGAACTTGCCCGTGATGGTGTCTTCCGCTTCCACGATCAGGCGGCCCGGTTCGTCCGCGCTTTTCGCCACGCGGGCGACTTTGCCGCGGATGAATTTCACGTCCTCCTCGATGATGCGGTTGTAAAATTCCTCATAGCCCTTGCCGGCGGCGCGGATGTCGATGTAAAACTGGTAAACATCCGCGGTCGTCTTTTCCTTGAACAGATGAGCAAATTTCAGCGAATACATGCAGCACACGCGGCTGCAGTGCTCGTAGCTGTTCTTGTCTCGGCTTCCGATGCAGTGCAGAATGGCAATCGCCTGAGGCTCTTTCCCGTCGCGCATCGTCACTTTGCCGCCCGTCGGCCCGGCGGAGTTGAAGAGACGCTCCACCTCCAGGGCGTTGTATACGCCGGGGTATTTGCCGTAGCCGTACTGAATCAGATCCCGCGTGTCCATCAGATCGTAACCCGTGGCCACAATGACCGCACCGACCTTTACCGTACGGAAGGTGTCCTGCTGTTCGAAATCAATGGCCTTCTGCTCGCAGACTTTCTCGCACAGGCGGCACTTGCCCTTTTTGAAGAATGTGCAGGCTTCCCGGTCGATGACCGGCTTTTGCGGCACGGCCTGCGGGAAGGGAATAAAGATAGCCTTGCGCTTCACCAGACCTTCATCCCATTCAGACACGCTCTTGCCGGGGCATTTCTCCGTGCACGCGAGACACGCATTGCATTTGTCGTGATCGACATAGCGAGCCTTCTGGCGGATGGTGATGTCGAAATTACCGACGAAGCCCTTGACCTCGCTGACTTCGCAGGACGTCATGAGCTGAATGTTCTTGTGCTGAAGCACGCTGTCCATCTTGGGCGTGAGAATGCAGGCGGAGCAGTCCAGCGTGGGAAAGGTCTTGTCGAACTGCGCCATGTGGCCGCCGATGGTGGAATTCTTTTCGACGAGATAAACCTTTCTGCCCGTGTTGGCCAGTTCCAGCGACGCCTGGATTCCGGCGATGCCGCCGCCCAACACCATCACATCGGGGTTGACATCGATCACGCGGGAAGTGAGCGGCATGAGCAGCCTGGAGCGGCTCACCGCGCCGTTCAGCAGCGCCTTGGCCTTGGAGGTGCCTTCGTCCAGATCATGCGTCACCCAGGAGACCTGCTCGCGGATGTTGACGATCGTCACCAGATACTGGTTGAGGCCGGAAGCCGCAAGCACCTTGCGGAACGTCTGTTCGTGCATAAGCGGCGAGCAGGCCGTGACGATCACACGGTCCAGCCGATGTTCCTGAATGTCGTTCGCGATCATCTCCTGGCCGGGCGTGGAACACATGAATTTGTAATCTTTTGCCACCACGACGTCCGGCAGAGTCGCCGCAAACTCGGCGAGTTCACTCACCCGCACCGTTTTGGCGATATTCAAACCGCAATGGCAAACAAAAACACCGATTCTGCTCATACCTTCTCCTAGCTTTCTTTCCTTGAGAAAACCGCCTGTGGGGGTGGTTTCCGTTTTGTCTTTTCCGACATGGGATTCGCGATCCCGCCCGCCCGGGAGTCCCGGGCCGCTTCAGGATTACAAGGCGCAGGCGTCTCCGACCGGTTCGTCGATATTGATTTCCAGGCTTTCAAGGAGGAGCTCCGTCACATCCCGGATCTGAATCTGCCCGTCGACATTGAGCGTCCGCGCGCTGTCTTCAAACATGGTGATGCAGTACGGGCAGGCCGTTGCCAGTACCGCGGCGCCGGTTCCCATGGCTTCCTCAATGCGCAGATCGCTCAGGCGTTCGCCTTTGGCTTTCTCCGTCCACAGTCCGCCGCCGCCGCCGCCGCAGCACATGCTTTCTTCGCTGTTGCGCTCCATCTCGACGAATTCAACGCCCGGAAGGGCCCTGAGAATGTCGCGGGGCGCGTCGTACACCTTGCTGTGCCGGCCCAGGTAGCACGGATCGTGATACGTGACTTTCAAGCCGCCGAAATCCTTTTTGGGAACGAGTTTTCCGTCCAGAATCCACCGGGCGATGAGTTCGCTCAAATGCGTGACGTCATAGTCCTCTCCGTAATCGTTGTTGAATGTCGCCAGACAGTGGGGAGAGACCGTAAGGATTCTGGACACATTATTGGATTTGAAATAATCGAGGTTCTTGTTTTTGAGCCGCTCGAAAAGCTCCGCGTCGCCTACCTTGCGCAGGCTCTCGCCGCAGCAGTTGACGTCGGGTGAAGGCATCCCCCAGCTTACATCGGCCAGTTTCAGGATTTCCGCCGCGGCCCTGGCCAGTCTCGTATTGCGGGGATCGTAGCAGAGCGTGCAGCAGGTCCAGAACAGGTAGTCCATGCCCGTCCTGTAAACAGGATATTTTCCCCTGGACCAGTCATTGCGCGCGGCCGGGTCGCCGGACCAGGGATTGCCGCGGGCGGAAAGCGATCCGACAAAGGCCCGCAGACTTTGGGGCAGCATGCCGCCGCCGCTGTATACGTTGCGAATGGCCGTTACGATGTCGATCAGTTCAACGCCCCGCGGACAGCGCTCCACGCAGAACCGGCACGTAGAACAGCCCCACATGAAATCCTCGATGCCGTCCAGGCCCAGCTGGCCGTATCGCACGAGCTTGCGGATATTAAAATGGGTGATCGGCGTCCAGGGGCAGGTCCCGGAGCAGGTGCCGCACTGGTAACATTTTTTCAGCGCCTCGCCGCCCGCTTCCATGATCGCCTGGGACATCTCCAGGTAAGGGGTAACCGTTTGTGACATGCAACATCTCCCGTCATTGATGGATCAATTTATGCCTCTGCTAGCATAGAAAAAAACAAACATCAATTTTTTTTGCTCTTGCCGTCCTTACCCGTGCGGGCAGGCCTTTCCCTTCAAAAAAAAGGGAACCCAGAGGCTCCCTTTTTAACCTTTTTGAAGAATTCGGGGCCGGCTAGTATTCCGGCGTCAGTTTGTCCAGCTCCGCCAAGGAGAAAACCGGACCGTCCTTGCAGACATATTTGCTCCCGACGTTGCACCGTCCGCATTTGCCGATGCCGCACTTCATTCTCATTTCCAGAGACGTAATGATGTTCTCCTTGGAAAAACCCAGTTCAAAGAAGACCGGCAGGGTGAAGCGAATCATCACGGGGGGGCCGCAGATCACCGCCACGGCGTTTTCCTTGCTGGGAGCGACTTCCTTGCAGACCGCGGGAACAAACCCCTCTCTGCCCTTCCAGGTCGCATCGCCCTTGTCCACCGTAACGTTCAGGTTCAGGTCGGTTCTTTTTCCCCATTCGGTCAATTCGTCCTTATAGAGCAGCAGGCCGGGATTCCGCGCGCCGTAAATCACGGTGATATTGCCGAATCGTTTGCGGTTCTCGCCGAAAATCATATAGTTGATCAATGAGCGAAGCGTCGTGAAAGCGAAACCGCCGCCGACGATCACGATATTCTTGCCCTCCAGAAATTCCAGGGGCCAGGAATTGCCCAGCGGCCCGCGGATGCCCATAATCGTTCCCTCCTCCATTTCATGGAGCGCCGAGGTCACGACACCGGCCTTCTGAACGGTGAATTCGACATACCCCTTTTGCGTCGGAGAAGAAGCGATGCCGATGGGCGATTCGCCTTTGCCGAAAATGGAAAGCTCCCCGAACTGACCGGGAATGTAGGCGTATTTCTGTTCGTCTTCCGGATTCACAAACCTGAAGCGGAACGTCTTGATGTCCTTGGTATCGACCTCGGTAATGATTTTATCCACCACAACGGGATAAGGAATATACGGGTTTTGCATTACGAACTCCCTGTTTATAATTTAGAAATATCTTCGACCACTTTACGGATATCAATATTTACGGGACAAGCCATGACGCACCGGCCGCAGCCGACGCAGGAAATCGCGTTGAACATGTCAATGTAATACTTGAACTTGTGCATGGTGCGCTGGCGCCATCTCTCCTTCTGCGACGGGCGCGGATTGTGTCCGGACGTTTCCTTCGTGAAGAGCGGAAACATGCAGGAATCCCAAGACCGGATGCGCACGCCGTCCGAGCCCTTGACCTCGTCGCTGATATCGAAGCAGTGGCAGGTGGGGCACATAAACGTACAGGTTCCGCAGGCCAGGCACTTGCGATGAATGGTGTCCCAGAAGGGATTGTCGAAATTCTTATCGAGAATCGGCTTGATTTCATGCGCCGGAATTTTGGACCGGATCGCTTCTTTGGCTTTGGCGGCCATTTCCGCTTTCTTGGCATCGGCGGCCGCATCGGCTTTGGCGTCGCCGAAATAGGAAGCGAGCTTCTCGCCCTTTTCGGTGATGAATTCCGCCAGATAGTCGCCGCCGAGGTCGGTCAGCAGAATGTCCGCGCCGTCGGCGGAAACCGGCTCTCCGTCCACGGACGTGCAGAAGCAGGTTGCGTAAGGCGGCTTCACGCAGGCCAGCGAAATCACCGTCGTGCTTTTCCGCTTGTCAATGTAGTAGCCGTCCTTGTATTTTTCCTGATCGAAAAGCTTATCCAGAAGGACAAAGCTGTGGGCGTCGCAGGGACGCACGCCGAACAAAACCGACTGCCCGGATTTTTTGACCTCCGACGAAAACTCCATGCCTTTCGGCGTGCGGGTGAATTTCATCAGGGTCTCCGTGTGAGGGAAGAAAACATTTTTCGGCGCGTTTTTGGAATTCAGATAGGCGAAAACCGGCTCGTCGCCCGCTCCGAGGGGTGCAAAAAGAACGTTGTCTTCTTTCTTTACCGGCGCCCAAACCATCGCATCTCCGGCCATTTTCTTGGCAATACCCGCCAGTGCATCTTTCTTGATCAAACGTTTTTCCATAATTATCCCTAATTTGTTTTTTTATCCGGCTTATCCGTTTCAAAGCATCGGGTTGGTTTTCGGACCGATCAGATCAAACGCAACTGACTCAGCAGCGGCGCCGGATCGGTCAGGTGCGAGTGAAAGGTTTCTTTCGAACCCGGCAGACCCATCGCCAGGGAAATCAATTCCGTGAAGTAGAACACCGGCATTTTCATGTTCGGACTGGGCCGCATTTCCAGGTTGGCCATGCACATCGGACACGCCGTGACCACGCAGTTGGCGCCCGCTTCTTTCGCCGCGCTCATCAGTTTGTCGCACATCGCCACCACGATGGGGGTTTTGCTGACCGAGAGCGAACCGCCGCAGCAATCCGTTTTATAAGACCAGTTTTTCACGTCCGCGCCGACGGCCCCCATGATCTTGTCGAGCATGAAAGGATTTTCGTAATTTTCAAACTGGCAGACCTCCGGCGGACGAAGCAGCAGGCATCCGTAATAGGACACCGGTTTCAGGCCCGTCAGGGGTTTTACGATTTTCGCCGCCAGCGCGTCAATGCCGATCTCGTTGTAGATGACGTCGATCGGGTTGCGGATGGCGATGCCGCCCTGATACCTGGCACCCAGCACGCCTTCGATGCGGGCCTTGAGGTCTTTATCGGACTTCAGGTGATGCTCCGCCATTTTAAAGCGGTTGAAGCAGGCGGCGCAGGGAACCATGACGTCCATTGCGTCCTTTTCCGCGGCGATGAGATTGCGCGCCGGCAGGGCAATGGACAAATCGAAATTCGTGTTGTGCGCGGCCGAGGCCCCGCAGCAGGACCAATCGTCAACTTCTTTGAGTTCGATGTTGAGGGCCCGACTGACGGCTTTCATCGACTGATCATATTCTTTTCCCATCCCATGCAGCGAGCAGCCCGGATAATATGAAACTTTCAAGAGAGTAGCCTCCTTCTATACTTGGTGCAGCGCGTCAGGGCCAGGCCGGATGCGCCATATTTCGTCATTTGCCTTTTGTCTTTTCAAAAATACTTTTTACCGACTTCATGTCCTTGGTTCTGGGCGGCAGGAGCGACAGTTTCCCTTTGAGGAACATCGTCGGGGCAATGTCCACGTCGCCGAACAAATCGCCGGATTTCAGTTTATAATGAACGGTCATCATCATTTCATGCACGCGGCCCCCGAACTTGATGCTGGACAGGAACGCCTCGTGGAATTTCAGAATATTGGCCTCTTTGGCGGCTACGCCGGATTCGATCGCCATCTGGCGCAGAACGTCCATCATCCGCGCGATGTCCACCTGGTTGGGGCAGCGGGTGATGCAGGTCTCGCACGACAGGCAAAGCCAGATCGTCGAGCTGGACAGCAGTTTGTCCTTCTGCCCGTTCTGGATCATCTTGATCACCTTGTTCGGGTTGTATTCCATGTAGGACGCGGCGGGACATCCGGCCGAGCATTTGCGGCAGTGGTAGCAGGCCTGCAGCGGAACGCCGTGTATTTTTTTGTTTACCTCTTCCAGAAAAGTTTCCATGTAAACTCCATCATCTCATTTCATTACGGGTTATAGACAAAATCTCCCTTATCGTGATGTTCATCGAATTTCCCCAGGGGCGGCATGTCTTCCATCCCGGACCCGGCCCGGTTGCCGAAAAATTCGAAGCAATCCTTGTCGAGTTTCTTAAGGAACTTGCGCAGATCCACGCCCATCGGGCAGACGGCCACGCAGGAACCGCAGTCCACGCAGCGGCCGACCATGTGGTACAGACGCATAAACTGAAACACCTGCGTATCGGTCGCGTCTTCGCCGATGCCCACCCACTGCGGCTGGCTCTGCTCCACGAAGCAGATCGGGCAGTAGCAGGAGGGACAGGCCTGGCGGCAGGCGTTGCAGCGCATGCACTTTTCCATTTCCTTGGTGAAATACGCCCAGCGCTCTTCCATCGATTTGGCTTCGAACGCGTTGACTTCGTCGTATTCCGCATCCGGGTTCATGAGCGGCGCGGGCGATCCGATCATCACGTCGGAAATAATCGGATTGTTGAAGCGGCAGGTCTTGCAGCAGTCCGCCAGAACGTCCTTGAGCGCAATGGTTTTGTCGCCGTCGGACGTTTTCATCCGGATTTGGCCGCCCTCGACGGCGCCTTCGATGATATCCGCGCCGTCAATCTTCCCTTTCAGTCCTTTGCCGTCCACGTAACCGTCGCAGGGAACGCCGAGGATGCAGACGTCGTCGCGTTCGTACTGTCTTTCCTGCAAATGAATGACCATGGAGCGCGTCGTGCAGCCGCGGGCAACCACACCGATGACTTTCTTCTTCCGGTCTTCCGGTTTCACTCGCTTCTGCGAATTTTTGTGCTGCGTGATCAGATCGTGCACAAACTTGGCCAGATTCTGTGAACAGAGATTGTTCCAGACCAGTTTGTCGGCCTCCTCCGGCTTCGTGATGAAACAAGGCGTCGCCGTCAACGGAAGCGTGCCTTTTTCATAGCCGACAATCACTTCGGCCTTCTTTTCCAAAAGCAGCCTTTTTGCTTCTTCCCGCAATTTTGTTTCGATGTTTTCCACAGTGATGATTTCCCCGTTTGTGTATTATTCTATGTAATCCGACTAGCCGATCGTCTTGACCATCTTTTTAGCCGGTCCCAGCGCCTGGATTTTCTCCGTAGCGCCCTTGATGACCTGCGCCCACCGGTCACCTTCCGATGCGGAAACCCAGGTAAAAATGGCCCGGTCGCCTTCCACACCGATGTAGTTCAGGAAACTTTTTAACGTCGCAAACTTGCGCCGTGCCACCAGATTTCCTGAAATATAGTGGCATTCTCCCGGGTGTCACCCCGAGACCAGAACGCCGTCCGCGCCGGCCTGCAATGCCTTCACGATATAGAAAGGATTGATTCTTCCGGTGCAGGGAACGCGGATGATTCTCACGTTGGTCGGGTACTGAATTCTGCTGATCCCCGCCAGATCGGCGCCCGCGTAAGTACACCAGTTGCAGACAATGGCAACGAATTTGGGTGTCCATTCTTTGTTTGCTGTGTTTTCAGCCATATATTCTCCTTCCAACGGCAATGCGGCCCGATCGGCCGTTCGCCTTAATTGATATTATAGATCTGCGCCAGCACTTCTTCGTTGTTGAAGCCGTTGAGGTCCACCGCGTTCATGCGGCAGGAGGCCGTGCACACGCCGCAGCCCTTGCAGAGAACCGCGTTCACTTCCGCGCAGCCTTCGGCGGGGTTCACGCGAATCGCGCTGTAGGGGCAGTTGATTTCGCAAAGCCCGCAGGCCGAGCATCGTTCTTTATTCACATATGCGGTTTTGCCTTCCGCCTCGATGAAATCAAGACTCAACACCAGGCAGGCGCGCGAAACGGCGGCGTTGGCCTGTGTGACGGTCTCATCGCTGAACTTGGGCGAGTGCGACATGCCGCACATGAACACGCCGTCGGTCGCAAAATCGACCGGACGCAGTTTGACATGCGCTTCCAGGAAGAAACCGTCCTGATTCGTGGGAATTTTCAGCATCTGGCCGATGGCCGCATTTTCCGGATTCGGCACAACGCCGATGCTCAGGGCCACCATATCCGCCGTCAAATTGACCGTTTCGTTGAGAATCGGGTCAAGCACTTTGACTTCCACTTGATCGCCTGCGGCCGACACTTCCGGCTTTCGATTTTCCTCATAGGAGATGAACTTGATGTTCGCCTCACGCGCCTTCTTGTAATAGTCTTCCTTGAAGGCAAAGGTGCGGATGTCGCGGTAGATGATCGTAATGTCGCGGGACGGATCGGCCGCTTTCAGTTCCAGCGCGTTCTTGATGGCTTCGGAGCAGCAGTAGCGGCTGCAATAGGGCCGTTCCTTGTCCCGGCTGCCCACGCACTGAATCATCACGATATTTTTCACAGAGGCCAGTTTCGGATCCTTTTCATAAATCATCGTCTCCAGCTCTCTTTGGGTTTTGACTTTGGCGTTTTCCCCGTAGAGGTACTCTTTGGGTTTGTTTTCATACGCGCCGGTGGCGACCAGCACCACGCCGTGTTCAAAGACTTTCTCGCCGTCTTTCGCCTTGACGGTGGTTTTGTAATTGCCGATAAAGCCTTCAATCTTTTCAATCTTGGCGCCGGTGACGACCGTGATTAAAGGATTCTTGTAAACTTTTTCCAGAAGCCCTTTCAGGTGCGCCTGGGCGTCCAGGCCTTCCAGCGTTTTGTACAGGTGATTGTAATTGCCGCCCAGACGGTCTTCTTTTTCAATCACCGTGGAAGCAAATCCCTGATCGGCCAGGGACAGCGCCGCCGTCATGCCGGCTAAGCCCCCGCCGATAATCAATGCCTGATGGTTGACGGACAACTGACCGGGTTTGAGCGGTTTCAGATACTGGGCCTTGGCCACCGCCATGCGGAGCAGGTCTTTGGCCTTTTCGGTGGCCTTTTCCGGTTCGTGCATGTGCACCCAGGAGTTCTGGTCGCGAATATTGGCCATCTCGAACAGGTAACGGTTCAAACCGGCTTTTTCGCAGTTTTCCTGGAACAACCCTTCGTGCGTCCGAGGCGAGCAGGAAGCCACCACCACGCGGGTCAGATCCTTCTCCTTGATCACTTCCGCCATCTTCACGGCCGTGTCCTGCGAACAGGTAAAGAGGTTGTCCGCCGTGTAGACGACCGTCGGCAGCGTTGCCGCATAGTCGCGGACTTCGGGAACATTCACCACGCCGCCGATGTTGATGCCGCAGTGGCAGACAAACACGCCGGTGCGCACGCCCTGGCCGCGCATATCTTTTTCTTCCGGATTTTCCACCGGCGTAATCATGGTGCCGCGTTTGGAGGCGAGCAAGCCTTCCGCGCAGGCGGCGGCCGCCGAGGCTTCCATAACGGTTTCCGGAATGTCTTTCGGACCGCCGAAAGCGCCGCAGACAAACACGCCGGGACGCGACGTCTGAACGGGGTTGTCCAGGGCCGTCTTGCAGAAACCATGCTCTTCCAGCTCAATACCCAGGCTGGCGGAAAGCTTTTTGGCTTCCTTGGGCGGCATCAAACCGACCGACAAAACCACCATGTCGAATTCTTCTTCCGTGAAGGTGCCGTCGGGGTTGGTGTACTTAATGAGCAGGTTGTTCGTCTGCTGCAGCTCCTTGATGGAAGACGGCATGGAGCGGATGTAGCGGATGCCGTATTCATCTTTGGCGCGATTGACAAAACGGTCGAAGTCTTTGCCGTGGGCGCGGATGTCCATGTAGAAAATGGTGGGCTCCAGGCCCTTGGCGTGCTCCTTGCCGATGATCGCTTCTTTGGTGGCGTACATGCAGCAGACCGACGAGCACCAGCTGTTGCCGCAGGAAACGTCGCGGGAGCCGACGCACTGGATGAAGGCGACCTTTTTGGGTTCCTTGCCGTCGGAAATTCTCTGGACGTGGCCGAAGAACGGGCCGGACGCGGACAGGATGCGCTCAAACTGCAGGGCGGTGACGACGTTCTTGTAAATGCCGTAGCCGTATTCGCCGCGCTTGCTGGCGTCGAAGATTTCAAAGCCGGCCGACGCGATCACGGCGCCGACTTCAATCGTCTCCTCCTCCATTTTCATGTCGTGGTCGATGGCTTTGGCGATGCAGGCCTCGACGCACTGATAACACTCAGAGCAGATGCCGCAGGCCAGGCAGCGATGCGCTTCCGCGATCGCCTGGGCCTCGGAGAAGCCGATGCCGACTTCCTGGAAGTTGGTGCGGCGCTCTTCCGGTTTCATGTGCGGATATTTTTCGCGGGGAACTTTGGGGACTTCGGAAACATCGGCCTTGTCGGCCAGGTCTTTGGTCCAGTCTTTTTCGCGGCCGGCCTTCATATCTTGGCCCTGCAGGTAGCGGTCGATCGATTTGGCCGCTTCCTTCCCGGAATAAACGGCTTTGACAACGGTCTGCGGACCGGTGGAAACGTCTCCGCCGGTGAAAACGCCCGGAACGTTGGTGGCGTAAGTCACGGCGTCATAATCAAGGTTGTTCCATTTATTGATGGAGACGCCGCTTTCCTTGGTGATGAAGGAGAGGTCCGCTTCCTGGCCGATGGCCGGGACAATGGCGTCGCATTCGACGATGAATTCGGAGCCTTTGATCTCGATGGGACGGCGGCGGCCGCTCTTGTCCGGCTCACCCAGTTCCATACGCGTGCATTCGATGCCCGTCACTTTTCCATCCTTGCCCACCACGCGCTTGGGGGCAACGAGGAATTTCATTTCAATTCCTTCTTCCAGCGCTTCTTCGATTTCCTCCGGAGAGGCCGGCATTTCGGCGCGGGTCCGGCGATACAGGATGAAGACGTTCTTGGAGCCGGTGCGCACCGCCGTGCGGACCGCGTCCATCGCGACGTTGCCGCCGCCGATGACCGCCACCCGGTCGCCCAGCGTGACCTTTTCGCCGAGGTTGATTTTCATCAGGTAATCCACCCCGTGCACCACGCCCTGCATGTCTTCACCGGGGATGTTGAGCTTGCTGCTCTTCATCGTGCCGCAGCCGATGAAGATCGCACTGTAGTCGCTTTTGAGCTTATCGAAGGAAATGTCTTTGCCGATTCTGGTGTTGAGGTGAATGTTGACGCCGAGATCCTGGATGACCTTGATTTCCGCGTTCAGGACGTTCTTGGGGAGGCGATATTCGGGAATGCCGACCGCCATCCAGCCGCCCGCCACGGGCAGGGCTTCAAAGACGTCCACATCGTAGCCTTCGACGGCCAGGTAGTAGGCGCAGGTGAGTCCCGAAGGACCGGCGCCGATGACCGCCACTTTCTTGCCCTTGCTTTCCTTTTTTTCCGGCAGGTAGCGCGTGTCGCCGTTAAGATCGAGATCCGCGACAAAGCGCTTCAGGTGCATGATGTCGATCGGTTCATCCACCTTGCCGCGCATACAGGCGGATTCGCAGGGGTGATTGCAGACGCGTCCGCAAACGATGGGGAAGGGGTTGTCCTGCTTGATGAGTTTGAGGGCTTCCTTGAATTTGCCTTCGGCGATCAGCGCCACATATCCCTGAACGCTGATGTGCGTCGGGCAGTTGGCTTTACAGGGTGAAGTGCCCAGCTTGTCGATCGCGAAACCGCTGGGAATGGCCTGCGGAAAGTGCCGATAGACGGCTTTTCTCTCGCTCAAATTGCCGTTGAATTCCGCTTTGACCGTGATGGGGCAGACCTTGGCGCAGTCGCCGCAGCCCGTGCACTTGTCCAGATTGATGTAGCGGGGGGCGGAGGTGAGTTTGACCTTGAATTTTCCAGGCTCGCCTTCCACGGATTCCACCGTGCGCCGCGTTTTGATCGTGACATTCGGATGACGTCCGACTTCAACCAGCTTCGGGGACAGAATGCAGGCGGAGCAGTCGTTCGTGGGAAAGGTTTTATCCAGCTGGGCCATGACGCCGCCTATGCTGATCCCGCTTTCCACAAGATAAACTTTCATTCCTGAATTGGCCAGATCGAGAGAAGCCTGAATGCCGGCGATACCCGAGCCGACCACCATTACCGCACCAACTTTTTCGTTATCTTTTACCACGTGTTCGCACCTCGTAATTTGTATAAGCAGCCCTGTAAAAATCCGTCCGACGCATTGTCGGATCAGCGTCCGTCGGCTAACACACTTTATTTACCGTGTCAAGCGCAGAAGATGGATTTATTTGGAATTTAGGCAGCAAGATCTCGTAAACATTGATATTTATATTTGACCATCGTTCATCATGCGACCATTTTTGTCCAAAACGGACCACAAAATCAAACATCCTGTTTTTCTTCGTTATTGCCGTTTTTAAGTGGCCGGAGGTTGCCCGGCATAGGAATGTCTCGAAAAAAAGCTCCGGAGGCTACCGATTTTCCAGACCGGACAAGTGCCTATCGATAAACTGCCAGAGTTCCTCCGTCCCCTTTCCGGTTTTCGCGGAGAAAAGAACGGCGTTTCCCGAAGCCCCCTTCCCCATCGTTTTTTCAATGAGCTTTTTCTGCTGCAGCGCCTTCTGATTGGACAACTTATCCGACTTCGTCAGAATCGCCGCGTAGGGAATGCGGTAATGCTCCAGCCAGTCGCGCAGGGAGAGGTCTTCCCTGCCGGGATCGCGTCGGATGTCCAGGATAAAGATCACCAACGCCAGATTCCGCCGCTCCCGCAGATAGGTTTCGATCATCTCTCCCCAGTTCTTCTTGACGGACTGAGGCACCTTGGCAAAGCCGTACCCGGGCAGATCCACAAAGAAGAGCCGGTTGTTCACGGCAAAGAAATTGATCAGCTGCGTCCGGCCGGGCGTGTTGCTGGTCTTGGCCAGACTCCTCCGTCCGACCAGCGCGTTGATCAGGGAAGATTTCCCGACATTGGATCGCCCGACAAAGGCAATTTCCGGCAGGATGCCCGGCGGATACTGATTCGGCCAGACGGCGCTTTTGACAAATTCGGCGCTGGTAATCTTCATAAACGTCAACGATCCTTTTTTCAATTCAGCGTGGATATTCCCCTTGATCAATGTAGCGCGGGGCTTTAGCCTCGCCTAAACAGACGCCCTCACTCCGGACAACGTATTAAATATAAAGAAGAATTGATTGACAATCCGTTTGCTCCGTGCGATAGGCGCAACGGTGATACCAAAGGACCTCTCGAACCTGATCCATTAGTGTAAGATTTTGATAGGGACGAAACTTTGGTTTATCAATCTGATTCATATAAGCAAACGAAGCCCTAAAAAGTTTTAACCGGTCTGATCCTGCAAAATACTGTCATGAAGGTGGAGGGATTAACCCCTTTTTCCCATGGATGCCTTTTAATATCGCAATAAGTGGGAAAAGGCAATTCAATATGGAATAAGTGGAAAACCAATGGATTAGTTTTCCACGTTTTAAAATCACTATCGAAATAAGTGGAAAATGATTCCATCTATA
>DAOTJI010000037.1:0-10473 GCA_035448625.1 Smithellaceae bacterium
CTAGGCGAGGAATCGCCCGGCGTAACCGGGATCGAAATTCGCGATGACGGCCCGGCGCGTTTTGTCGATCAGCGCGTCAACGGTGTCGCCGGTATAGGCACCGGCATCGATGGGTTCGCCGACGACGACCTGGATTTTCCCCGGCCGGAAGACCAGGCTGCCCTTCGGAAGGATACGCCGGCTGCCGTTGACGGTCACTGGCAGGATGGGAATATTTCGCCGGACGGCCGTGACGAACCCGCCCTTTTTGAATTCATGAATCTGTCCGTCGGGCGAGCGCGTTCCCTCGGCAAAGACCATGATGCTCACGCCCGCGGGCAGGCGGTCGATGCCCCGGTTGATGCTTTCGATGGCGCGGGCGGTGTTGGAGCGGTCGATGAAGATGTTGCGCGAAGCGTACAGTCCGTATCCGAAAAGCGGCACCTTGAGAATTTCCCTTTTAATGAACCACCGGTACTGAATGCCCAGCGTGGTGACGAGCGCGAGAATGTCGTAGAGCGACTGGTGGTTGGCGATGATGATATAGGAGGTGTTCGGGCGGATTCTTTCTTTGTTTTTAATTTCCGTGCGGACAAAAGACACGGCCAGCATGGTCCAGGCCCAGAGCTTCGAGAGGGAAAACGCGAGATTTCCGGTGCGGCTCAAAAGCCCGGCGGAAATGATGGGGGCCGCCAGAACGATGGTGGCGATGCCCGCCCACAGGAAAAGCCACAATACACGGATGATGTTGAAAAGGGAGCGCATCCAGTCCATCCTTACGCTGATTCGGGTATGCGGCCGCCGGTTTTGGTGGTTTTCTGATCCTTTAGTGTGCGGATCATAGTGAACGCGCTTTGGGATGTCAAGAAAATCCTGAATCGAAAGCCCGGGGCGTGAAACGGTCGTGAAAAGGGCTGAACTCCGGACGAACCTGTGCTATAGGAACCCGGCGCAGAAAAAAGACATCCAGGAAGGGGAAAATTTATGGAACTCAAAGACATTCAAAAAGTGCTGATTCTGGGCGCGGGCGCCATGGGCCAGCAGATCGGCTTCGTGTGCGCCATGCATGGCTACCGCGTGACCTACTATGATATCTCGGACGAGGTTTTACAGTCGTCCATGAGGCGCGTGGAAAAGCTCGGGTCCGCCTATTTCGTTCCCATGGGCAGAATCACGACGGAGCAGCTCAAGGAGATCATGGGCCGTATATCGGCGACATCCGACCCGGCCGAGGCGGCAAAAGACGCGGACCTTGTCAGCGAATCCGTTCCCGAGGATCCGAAGATCAAGGCGTCGGTCTTCGCCCGATTCAATCGGCTGTGTCCGGAGCGAACGATTTTTACCACCAACACATCCCTTCTCATGCCCTCAAAATTCGCCGCGGAAACCGGCAGGCCCGAAAAATTTCTGGCCCTCCATTTTCACGATCTCAGAGCCAACAACGTGGCGGACGTCATGCCGCATCCGGGGACGGACCCGGCGGTGACCGAGCTGGTGCGCCGGTTTGCCGTCAGCATCGGCCAGATCGCCATCATGCTTCGACGGGAAAACAACGGCTACGTGTTCAACGCCATGCTCTCCAGCGTCTGCACGGCCGCCATGACGCTCGTGACATCCGGTGTGGCCAGCATCGAGGATGTAGACCGGGCCTGGATGGGAGTGATGCGCATGCCGCTGGGGCCTTTCGGCATGATGGATCAGATGGGCCTGAAAACGGTCTGGCACGTCAACGACTACTGGGCGCGCAACGCCGAGGAGATCCCGGCCGACCAGATCCAGGTGAACGCGGACTTTTTGAAACAGTACGTAGACAGGGGCGAACTCGGTGCCGTGACGAGGAAGGGATTTTATACCTATCCGAACCCCGCTTATGCCCGGCCGGATTTTCTCGCGGGGGAGAAAAAATAACCCTGTCTTTTGCCGTCTTGCGCCGCGGGAGGACTTTTTCCGGGGGCCCGGGACAGGCTAGGGTTTTTTCCGGGCCGTCTCCACTTCGAAATCCCTCAAGCTACGCGCCGTTTCCCGTGTGGCGTCGGGAAGGAGGGTGACCGGTTTCCCCGTGGACAGAGCCAGGCAGTAAATGTGCGCGATTTTTTCCAGAAGCTCCGCGGCCAGCAGCGCCTTGTCCATGTTTTTCCCCAGCGCGAGAATGCCGTGGTTCTGGATGAGATAGGCGTTGGCGTGGTTCGCGAGAAGGCCCGCCACATTGGAGGCCAGCTCCGCGCTGCCGGAGAGGGCGTAAGGGGCCACTTCCACCGATTCGCCGAGCGCGAAGGCAACCTCGTCAAAGAGAACCGGAATGGGCCGCCCCAGCGCGGCGAAGACGCTGCCGTAAAGCTGGTGCGTGTGAACCACGGCGTTCACGTCCGGTCGTTCGCGATAGATCGCCGCGTGCATTCCGGCTTCGATGGAAGGGGGATATTTCCCTTCGACGACGGCGCCCGCGAAATCGACGATGCAGATGTCGGACGGCGCGAGGTCGGAATATTTTACGGAGGAGGGCGTGATGGCCATGAGGTCGCGGCCTGCGATTCTCGCCGACACGTTGCCGCCGGTACCCCTGAGAGAGCCGAAATAGCCGTGCTCCGAAAGCCAGAGGCTTGCCTCCAGCACGTCCTTTTGATAAGAATCATACAGGCCCATTATGGAACTCCTTTCCGGTTTCTACGATGTCATCGAGGGGCGCTTGTTTTTGGCCAGTTCCTCCAGTTTCTTTTCGTCCGGTTCGGGGCGCGGAGCCGTCCAGGAGAAAACGTCCAGCACGGCCGGATTGAGCAGATATTCCGGCTTTTCCCCCGCCAGAAGCTTTTTGATCTGATCGACGGCAATGGCGCCCTGGTGCGCCGCGGTTTCGATGGTGTTGCCTCCCAGGTGAGGCGTGGCGATCACGTTGGGGTGGGAGACGATCGGGTCGTCCGTTCCCGGCGGCTCGGTCGGGAAAACGTCCAGCGCGGCCCCGGCGATCCTGCCCGACGTCAGCGCCTCCAGAAGGGCCGCTTCATCCACAAGCGACGCGCGGGCGGTGTTGACGAGGAAGGCCCCGGGCTTCATCCGCCCGAAAGCTTCCCGGTTGATCATTCCCCTTGTGGCCTCGAGCGCCGGAGCGTGAAGGCTGACGATGTCGCTTGCGGCCAGCAGTTCCTCAAGCGATGCTTTTTTCGCGCCCCGCAGGGCCCCTTCCCCGGCGGAGACCGTCGGGTCGGCAAAAATCACGTTTGCCCCGAAGCGCACCAGTCGCGCAGCGACGCAGGCCCCGACATTGCCCAGTCCGATCAGTCCAATGGTTTTTCTCCAGAGTTCCTTCCCCTGGAATTTCAGATAGGCTTCCCCCATTTTCGCCATGTCGCCCGATTGAACCTGCCCGTGCTTCAGGAAGTCAAACGACCCGGGCATTTTGCGCGACAGCATCACCATCAGGGCGATCGTCAGGTCCGCGACGGCATCGGCGTTTCTTCCCGGGGTGTTGATGACGGGAATGCCGTAGGCGGTGGCGGCCGCGAGATCGACGTTGACGGCGTTTCCGCGGCAGGTGACGATGGTCTTCAGATCCCTTGCCTCGCGAATGGCCGGAAAATCCACCACGTCCATTTCGGTGATGAAGATCTGTGCTCCGGCGAGCGCCTGAGCCAGTTCGGAGCCTCCGTCATAGAGCTTCTGTTTTTCGCGCCATTCCGCGTACGTCACCCGGCCGATTTCCGTGAGCGCGCGAATCGCGGCTTCATCCATCGAAGCGGAAACAAAAATGTTCGGCGCAAAAGAGGAATCGGCCGCCTGGGCCGCGGCGGGCGATGGTTCGAACATCGCGCTGATCAGCAGATTTCCGACGTGGGCGTCGGTTTCGGTGCGGAGGTCGAAAGCCTGCCGCCAGCCTGTGTAGAAGTTCCGGTATTTTTCCCCCATGGCGTTCGGCTGATAGCGGGTCATGGCAAAGACCACCTGTTCGGCGCCGGCCGCCGGATCGGCAAAGATGCCCGCTCCGACGCCCGCCAGCACGGCCGCTCCGATGGAAGTCACTTCCGCGTTGGGAGGGACAAAAACGGGTAAATTCGTTGCGTTGGAGACGATTTGCGAAAACAGCGGGCTTTGGGACATGCCTCCGGCGACCCTCAAATCGCGAATTTCTTTTCCTGAGACGGAGGCAATCTGTTCGAGGTTGGCGCGGACGGAAAAAGCGATCCCTTCCACCAGGGCGCGGGCGATGTGCCTTCGGCTTCGCGAGGCGTCGCCCGTGATCATATGGGAAAAGGTGAGGTTGCCCACGGGGAAGCCGACGACCCTTCCGTCGAACAGGGCGGTTCCAAACGTGGAATAAACGTTCATCGCGCCGGGAACGGATTTTTCCGCCTCCGCAAAGAGGCTCTGCGCAGCGTCGGGAGAATCCGGATAGAGAAGATTGGCAAACCAGTCGATGACGTCGCCCGTGACCAGACCGTTGCTCTCCAGAATATACCGGCCCGGCACGACATGCAGACCGCTCCAGAGACGGCCGGTCTTATCCAGAATCAGCTCGCCGGTTGCCAGTTGCAGGGGCATGGTGGTCCCGGCGATGACGGCCAGGTCTCCGTCTTCCACCGCGCCCGCTCCCAGAAGACCGCACTGGGTGTCGGCTCCGCCCGCCGCAACCGGGATGCCGGGCACAAGCCCCAGAAGATCGGCCGCCTGCGGCGTGAGACGGCCGATGGGCTCTCCCGAATCCACGGGTTCCGGAAAGAGCGACCGGTCAAATCCCAGCGAATCGATCAGATCAAAGGCCCAGCGGCGCTTTTGCAGATCGAAAAGAAGCGTTTCCCCCGCCTGGGACCGTTCGGCGACGATTTTTCCCGACAGGACAAAGGCCAGCCAGTCCGTGACGGACAGGGCCGCGGCGGTTTGCCGGAAGAGGTCGGGCGCGTTGTTTTTCATCCACAGCAGACGCGTGCCGAGAAACAGCGGCGTCGGCCAGTGGCCGGAGATGCCGTGGACCTCGCTTCCCCTTTCCGCCCCCAGGATCATGCCTTCGCCCAAAGCCCTTGCGTCCCGGTTAGGGGTTGCCAGGAGAACGTTGTTTTGCTTATCCAGCGCCACGATGGTGTTGCGCATGCCGCCGACGGCGATGCCCGCGATCCGGTTCGGTTCGGTCCGGGCTTTGAGAAGCACTTCGCGGGAGGCTTCGGCAAGCTTCGCGAGCAGGCCGTTCGTGTCGATCAGGTTGCCGAGCCCGCTCGTGCCGGGTGCGATCGGATGCGTCCAGTTTCGCTTTGCCGATGCGGTTCTGCCTGTTTCCGGATCCAGAAGGAGGCAGCGGCCGGAGCCTCCCCCCACATCAATGGCCATCAGATAGTTTGTCGCCATGGTTTGACGCCCCCTCGTTTCATGCGCGGAGTATAGAAAGACGGTCCAATCAAGTCAAGCCTTTTCGCCCCGTTGCGGCGTGCTTTCGCCGCCCGTCAATTTGATCTTTACAAAAACGATCCTTCCTGATTAAAGTCATTCATCAAAGCTTCAGGAGTGTTTTCATGGAACACGCAAATCTGCCGGAAACGAACTACGATATGATCATTCTCGGCGGCGGGCCTGCGGGCTACACGGCCGGTATTTACGCCGCGCGCGCCGCGCTGAAAACGCTGCTCATCGAAGGGGCGGGAACAGTGAGCCAGATCACGATCACGGACATGATCGAAAATTATCCCGGCATTCCCGGCGGCATCGGCGGGTTCGAGCTGATGCAGCTTTTCAAAGAGCAGGCGCAGAAATTCGGTCTGGAAATTCTTCCCAAAGACGCCACCGGTGTCCGGAAAATATCCGATGCGCCGGCGATCTGGGAAGTGGCGGCCGGCGACCGGGCGTTCACCGCTCTTAGCCTGATTGTCGCGACGGGCGCGATGTGGCGAAGCCTCGGCGTTCCGGGAGAAGCGCAGTTCGCGGGGAAGGGCGTTTCGTACTGCGCCACTTGCGATGGCCCGTTTTACCGAAACCGCACGGTGGCCGTGGTGGGCGGCGGCGATACCGCCATCCAGGAAGCGCTCTTTCTGACGCACTTTGCCGACAAAGTCATCGTGATTCACCGGCGCGACCGTCTGCGCGCGGCGGGAATGCTGCAGAACCGGGCCTTTGCCGAAAAGAAGATCGAATTTGTCTGGAACGCGACCGTTGAGGAAATCACCGGCTCCGACTTCGTCACGGGCGTGAAAGTAAAAGACGTCCGGACGGGAAAGATCCGAGAAATCGCGGCTGACGGCGCCTTTATTTTTGTCGGCCGCCTGCCCTACACGGACCTGTTCAAAGGACTGGTGGCGATGGACAAAACGGGCTTCATTCAGACCGATGAAAATCTGCGCACCGACGCCCCCGGCATCTTCGCCGCAGGAGATTGCCGCTCCAAACTGTTCCGGCAGGTGGTCACCGCCGCGGGCGACGGCGCCAATGCCGTTCACAGCGCAGAGCTGTATCTGGATGAAGTCAAGGGACGGGTGTACTGACCGGCGGCGATGGTCGGCCTTTTCCCGCCGCGTCGAGCGCGTTTCGACCGGACGTATATTCTTTAAAAACGGAAATCACATGGAATCTTTTCTGAATCTCTGGCAGCATCTGCCCTCGCACATCAGCCCCGTGCTTTTCAGCATCGGCTCCTTTCAGCTCCGCTATTACAGCCTCATGTATCTGGTGGCTTTCGCCGTGGTTTACACCCTGTTCGCCTACCGGATCAAGCGGGGAGAAATTGCCTTCACGACGGAGGGCATGCAGGATTACATGGTCTGGGCGATGATCGGCCTGATCGTCGGAGCCCGTCTGGGCTACGCGGTGTTTTACAATTTCTCCCACTACTTTTCCCATCCGCTGGAGATTTTCCTGCCGTTCGACTTCTCCGACGGATTTCGCTTTGTGGGGCTGAGCGGCATGTCCTACCACGGCGGCCTCATCGGCGTCTTGCTGGTCACGATTTCCTTTTGCCGCCGGCACAACATCCCCTGGTGGCGCTTTGGCGACTGGCTTTGCGCGGCGGCGCCGCTGGGGTACCTGTTCGGCCGGATCGGCAATTTTCTGAACGGCGAACTCTGGGGCCGTGTCACGACCATGCCGTGGGGCATGTTTTTTCCGCAGGACGCGACGGGAAGCCTGCGGCATCCGTCTCAGCTTTACGAAGCCTTGTTCGAGGGGCTGTTTTTGTTTGTCGTTCTGTGGGGCATTCGCAGGCGTAACCCCTTTGACGGCTTCATGGTCGGCCTGTATATTTTCGGCTACGGCCTGGTTCGGTTTGTCATTGAGTTTTTCCGGGAACCGGACGCGCATCTGGGATTTGTCCTGGGATTCAACACCATGGGGCAGGTGCTGTGCATTCTGATGATGCTGGCGGGCATCGGGGTGATCCTGTGGAGAAAGCGGGCTTCTTCGCGCCTGTAAATCAGGAGGTGTATATGGCGAAAAATCTGGTGATTGTCGGAGGCGGCGCGGGCGGCGGCTCCACCGCCGCGGAGGCGAAAAGAAACGATCCGTCCCTGAACGTCACGATGCTGGAGCAGGGGAAGTTTGTCGCCTTTGCCGCCTGACCCATGCCCTATTACATCGGGGATGTAATTCAGGATCAGAAAAAACTGATCGCCCGCACGCCGGAAAAATTCCGCGAAGGCGGGATTGACGCGCAGCTTTTCGCGCGCGTGGAAGGCATCGACCCGGCCAGGGGTGAAGTCGCACTTCAGGACGGGAGGATTTTCCCCTATGACGTTCTGGTGATGGCCACCGGGACCTCCGCCTTTGTGCCGGAGTTGCCGGGGCTTGACCTGCCGGGTGTGGTTTCCCTGCGCAATCTGGAGGACGCCATCCACATCAAGACCTGGCTTAAAGAGAAAAATGCCCGGCGGGTTGTCACGATCGGCGGCGGTTTCATTGGTCTGGAAATGAGCGAGGCGCTTTCGGCGGCGGGCATTGCCACAACGATCATCCACAAAGATCCGCTCCCGGCCAACCGCTGGGACCCGGCGCTTTCAAAAGTCATTCTGGAGGAGCTTCAGGCCAACGGCGTGGAATTTGTCGGAGGCGCGTCCGCCCGGGCCGTTGAAAAGGGAACCGGCGCGCCGCTGCGCGTTCTGATGGACCGGGGCGACGTTGAGGCCGATCTGGTTTTGCTGGCCATCGGCGTCCGGCCCGACGCGAGCCTGGCTCGGGCGGCGGGTTTGAAAATCGGTTCGACCGGAGCGATTGCCGTCAATTTTTCCCAGCAGACCTCCGTCGAAAACATTTACGCGGCGGGCGACTGCTGTGAATCCTTTCATCGCGTCAGCCGCCGCTGGGTGAATATTCCTCTGGGCGACATTGCCAACAAGCAGGGACGCGTCGCGGGTCGCAATATCGGAGGCCGGCCGATGACGTTTGACGGAATCGTTGGGGCTCAGTCTTTCCGTCTGTTTTCGCTCCAATGCGCGGCCACGGGGCTCTCCGAGAAAGAAGCCGCCGAAGCGGGCTTCTCTCCGGTTAGCAACATCACCTGGGGCAGCGCCATGGCGCCCGCGCTGGGCATCAAGAAAATCGGCCTCAAGCTGACGGCCGACCGTTCGACGGGCAGGCTTCTGGGCGCCCAGGCGGTGGGAGCCGCCGGAGCGGTGGGCAGGATCAACGCGCTTTCCGTTGCGCTCTGGGCGGGGATGGATCTGGATCAGGTAGGCTACCTGGACCTGGCCTACTCTCCTCCGTACAGTCCGTCCTGGGACATCATCCATAATGCGGCCCAGGCGCTCAGCCGTTCATTGTAAGCAGGGGGAGCGGATCTCATGACCGGATGGTGGATCTTCTTTGCAGTGTTCATCCTGGCGATGCTGGCGCTCGATCTCGGCGTTTTCAACCGGAAAACCCACGTCATTCAAATGAAGGAAGCCCTGCTGTGGACTTCCTTCTGGGTGACGCTGGCGCTGTCGTTCGCGGTGGGGATTTATTTTTTTTACGGACACGAAAAGGCCGTCGAGTATGTGACCGCCTACCTGATCGAATACTCGCTCAGCATCGACAACCTCTTTGTTTTCATGTTGATCTTCCGCTACTTCGACGTTCCTGCCGCCTACGAGCACAAGGCGCTGTTCTGGGGAATTCTTCTGGCGCTCGCCACGCGCGCCGTTTTCATCTTCGCGGGCGTGGCGCTGATCAGCCGCTTCCACTGGGTCATGTACATTTTCGGCGCCTTTCTGATTGTCACGGGCATCAAAATGGCGCTGAACAAACAGACGGAAGTCCACCCCGACAAAAACATCGCGATCCGTCTTTTGCGCTACGTCATGCCGGTTTCGAAAAACTTCTCCGGGGCGAAATTTTTTGTCGTCGAAGGAGGCGTCCGGTATGCCACGCCGATGCTGGCCGTTCTGCTTGCCCTGGAGACGACCGACATTCTTTTCGCGATCGACTCGATTCCCGCCGTCCTGGCCATTTCCCGGGACCCCTTTATTGTTTACACCTCCAATGTTTTCGCGATCCTGGGCTTGCGGTCGCTGTTTTTCGCCATTTCCGGACTGATGCGTCTGTTCCACCTTCTTCATTACGGTCTGGCGGCGATCCTGTCCTTTGTAGGCGTCAAAATGCTGATCGCGGATTTTTTCCACGTCCCCGTGGGAATTTCGCTTTTGATCATCGCTTCGATTCTGATCGCTTCGATTCTCTCCTCCATTCTCTGGCCTGAAAAAGAGGATGGCGAGGTTCCCCCGGTAACCATGAAGGAGTGAGGAGGGTATGCTGTCCAACATTCCCCGTGCGTCTCAAAGCCGGTTGAAAAGGTGGGCGAAGCTTTCCGACGGGAAGTTTCGCCGCACGGAAGGCCTGTTTCTGGCCGAAGGGGTGAAGGTTGTTGAAGAACTGCTGAAAAGCGGCCTGGAAGCGGAAGCCCTGCTCGTCCTGCCGGAGAAAATTTCCGTCTGGGAAAAAATTCTCCGCGAGGCGAACGGCAGCGTTGGTGCATATCAACTGACTCGCCCGGAGTGGAAAAAACTGAGCCAGGACAGGGAGCCGGAGGGAGTGATGGCCGTTGTCCGCGTTCCAGGGGAGCCTTCGGCCCGGTCTTTTCTCCAAGCGTGCGGCGGGCATATTCTGATCCTTCATGAAATCAACAATCCCGGCAACCTGGGCGCGCTGATCCGGAGCGCCTGCTGGTTTGGCTTTACCGGCGTTTTGATCAGTTCCAACTCGGTGGACTGGACCAATCCCAAGGCAATCCGCGCTTCGATGGGCGGCGTCTTTTCTCTGACGATTTTGACGAATATCGATATTGCGGCCCTGCTTCCTGAAATCCGGCGGGAGTATGTTCTTATCGGCAGCGACCCGCACCGGGGTGTCGCACCGCGAACCTTAAAGAAAAAAGCGGCGCTGCTTCTGGGCAGCGAGAGCCACGGCCTGCCGGATCGCCTGCTGGGCGAGATCGATGAGCGCTGGCGGATTCCCGGCGGGCAAGGAGCTGAATCGCTCAGCCTTCCGCAGGCGGGGGCGATCATGATGTATAAAATGGTGGAGGGTGGAAAAACAGGTAAGAGGCGATAAGTA
>DAOTJI010000037.1:10573-24320 GCA_035448625.1 Smithellaceae bacterium
ATGACCGGATTCATTCAGGTGATGGTGACTACGGAAACGCCGGAGCAGGCCCGGGCTCTTGCCCGGCGCCTGGTGGAAGAAAAGCTCGCCGCCTGCGTCCAGATTCTCGACTCCGTCGAAAGCACGTATCGATGGAAGGGCAAAGTGGAGAACGCCCGGGAATGCCTGTGTCTGATCAAAACCCGCGAAAACCTGTTTGGTAAAGTCGAAGCCGCGATCAAAGCGCTGCATTCCTACGAGACGCCCGAAATCATTGCGGTACCTGTGTTGGACGGCAGCAAAGAATATCTTCAGTGGCTCGATGAATCGCTGATTTAAATTTTTCGTGCAATAATCTCAGGTTTGTTTTAAGGGAATCTCCGTGAAAAAATCCAAGGAGACCATATGCCGGACAAAGACGAGCTGGAAAAGAAATGCATTGATACCATAAGGTTTTTGGCGGCGGACGCCGTTGAAAAGGCCAAATCCGGACACCCGGGCATGGCGTTGGGCGCGGCCTCGACGGCTTTTACGCTCTGGACGAGGCACCTCAGGCATCATCCTGAAAATCCCGCCTGGCCGGACCGGGACCGTTTTGTTCTTTCGGCCGGACACGCCTCGATGCTGCTCTACGCACTTCTGCATCTGACCGGCTATGACCTGACGCTCGCCGACATCAAAAATTTTCGCCAGTGGGGAAGCCGCACGCCGGGGCATCCCGAGTACGGGCATGTGCCGGGTGTGGAAGTCACTACCGGGCCGCTGGGGCAGGGACTGGCCAACGCCGTCGGCATGGCCGCTGGCGAGGCGCATCTCGCCGCCCGTTTCAACCGCGAAAACCTTAAAATCATTGATCATTACACTTATGTTATGGCCGGCGACGGAGACTTGATGGAAGGGGTGGCCGCGGAATCCTGCGCGCTGGCGGGCCATTTGCGCCTGGGAAAGCTCATCGTGCTGTATGACGACAACCGGGTGTCTCTGGCCGGTTCCACGGGTCTTGCCTTTACCGAAGACGTTGAAATGCGCTTCAAGTCTTATGGATGGCAGGTGCAGAAAGTCAAAGACGGAAACGATGTGGCCGCCGTAGACCGGGCCATTAAAAAAGCGAAAAAAGAAAAAGCAAAACCGTCGCTCATCTGTGTGCGGACGACCATCGGCTATGGCGCACCCGGAAAGCAGGGGCTGTGCGATTCTCACGGCTCTCCCCTCGGAGAAAAGGAGTTGAACGGCGCGAAAGAAGCCTGTGCCTGGCCCACGGAGCAGACCTTCTGTGTTCCCGGCGATGTCGCGAAATTTTTCCGCAGGGCGGTTTCCCGCGGGAGAAAGTACGAGCACGCCTGGCAGGAGGCGCTGGCCGCCTACCGGCGGGCAAATCCGGCCCTGGCCGCAGAACTGGAAAGAACTCTTTCGGGCGAACTGCCGGCGGGCTGGGACACGGAGCCGGCCGAATTTCCGGCCGGTTCCCAGGATATGGCCACGCGCAAGGCTTCCGAAGCCGTGATGCAGGCGATCGCCGCCAGGGTGCCGGAACTGGCCGGGGGCTCGGCGGATCTCAACCCCTCGACCTGTACCTGGCTCAAGGGCATGGGTGATTTTCAAAGCCCGGCGGTGAGCAGGGAAGGTCTGCACGGCATGGTGGGCGGTGCCTGGGATTATTCGGGGCGTAATATCCATTTCGGCGTTCGCGAACACGCGATGGGCGCCATTGCGGTGGGGCTGGCCCTTCACGGCGGCGTGATCCCCTACACGGCCACCTTTCTGACGTTTGCCGACTATATGCGCCCGCCCATGCGGCTGGCCGCCCTGATGGGACTGCGCGTCATCTTCGTCTTCACGCATGACAGCATCGGTGTGGGGGAAGACGGCCCGACGCATCAGCCGGTCGAGCAGATCATGAACCTGCGCCAGGTTCCCAACATGACGGTGATCCGGCCCGCGGATGCCAACGAAACACTGGAGGCCTGGCGTTTGGCGCTGGCCAACACCACCGGGCCGACGTCGCTGATTTTCAGCCGGCAGAACCTGCCGCTTTTGGACCGCTCTGTGTGCGCGCCCTCATCCTTGTCGAGCCGGGGCGGCTATGTTTTGTGGGAGTCGTCCGTCCTCGAGCCGAACATCATTCTGATCGCCACCGGTTCGGAAGTCATCCTGGCCCTGGACGCAGGCCGCAGGCTGGCGCAGGAAGGAACCCGCGTCCGCGTCGTATCGCTCCCCAGCTGGGAAATTTTCGACCGCCAGTCCAGGGAATACCGGGATTCGGTTTTGCCTCCGAGGATCAAGGCGCGTCTGGCCGTGGAGGCCGGGATCAGGCTGGGGTGGGAGCATTATGTCGGGCTTTCGGGAAAGATCATCGGCATGGACACCTTCGGCGCTTCCGCGCCCGGGCCGGTGCTCTACGAGAAATTCGGCTTCACGTCCGACGGCATCGTTGCGGCGGCCAAGGAATTACTGATCGTTCGCGGATAAAGGAGCAAAGGAGTGCAGACCGCCGGGATTTCTTTTTTACTGGGGCCCTACCAGAACTACGTCAATAACGCGCTGGATAAAATGAGCCGCGGCAACATCGCCGCACGCATCTGGGCCAACGACTTTCATGTCTGGAAACCGTCGCCGCAGGAGATCGCCAACCGGCTGGGGTGGCTCTACGCACCCGTGGAAACCTCCGCCCACGTCGGCGAGATCCGCGCCTCCGTGGAGCCCTTCACCAACGGCAGCATCAACGACGTGGTCCTTCTGGGCATGGGCGGATCGAGCCTCTCTGCGGAAGTGTTCGGCAGCATTTTCGGCAGCGCGCCCGGTTTCCCGAGGCTCCAGATTCTGGACACCACCGATCCGGTGGTGATCCGGCGCGTGGCCCGGGGACTCAACCTCGACAAGACGCTTTTCATCGTTTCCTCCAAATCCGGCAGGACGCTGGAGATCCGCTCGCTTTTTCATTACTTTTACAATCTGGCTGACCGGACGCCGGGGGTTTCGGCCAATGAGCACTTCATGTTCATTACCGACGAGGGCAGCCCGATGCTGACCCAGGCTTGGCAGCTCCAGCTTCCGTACGTTTTTTCCAACAATCCCAACATCGGCGGACGCTATGCGGCTCTGTCGCTGGTGGGCATCATTCCCGCCGCGCTGATCGGCGTTTCCATTGAAAAGCTTCTGCAGAACGCGATGGCCGTCGCCGACCGGGAGAAGGCGGACTTCTTTTCCGGCAGGAGGAACTCCACGGGATTTCTGCTGGGCGCCGCTCTGGGCACGCTGGCGCAGTACGGCCGCGACAAGCTCACGCTGATGCTTCCGCCGCCCTGGAAGCCTTTCGGCGACTGGCTGGAGCAGCTCCTCGCGGAAAGCCTCGGCAAGGAGGGCAAAGGCATTTTGCCGGTTCTGAACGAACCGCCGCTGGACGCGGACCGTTATGGGAACGACCGCGTTTTTGTCGCGTTTCATCATGACGACGACGAATGGGCTTCGCGGATTTCAGAACTCGCGGGCGCCGGGCATCCCGTCCTCAAAATCCCGATCAACGGCTTTTACGATCTGGGCGGCCAGATGTTTTTGTGGGAAATGGCGACGGCCGTCGCTGCGCACCTCATGGGCGTCAATCCTTTTGACCAGCCGGATGTCGAGGCGACCAAAACGCACACGAACCGGATGATTGAGGAATTCAGGAAAAGCAGGAAATGGCCGACGCCCAGGCCCGCCGTGTCACTGGACGCCTGTGAAGTGTACGGCGAGGTTTCCGCCCGAACCCTTCCGGCCGCCCTGAAGAAATTTCTTGCGCAAGCCGGCGACGGAGCGTACGGCGGATTGCAGGTGTATCTCAGCCCCTCGCCCGCCGTTGACGACGCGCTGCAGAAGCTGCGCCTGGCGATTTCCCGCCGTTACAAAATGGCCGTCACGATCGGCTGCGGTCCCCGCTATCTGCACTCGGTGGGCCAGCTTCACAAGGGAGACGCAGGCCGCGGTCTGTTCATTCAGATGACCGGCCCGAACAAATCGGACATCGCTATTCCCGACGAACTGGGCAAGCCCGGCTCTTCTCTGACCTTCGGGGAACTCAAGGCCGTGCAGGCCGAAGCGGACCGGCAGGCGCTTTTGGACAAAGGGCGGAAAGTCCTTCGTCTTCACTGGAAAAAAGAAGCGGCGCGCGGAATCCGGGACCTCGCCAAAAGTCTTTAGCCGTTCCGGGTCACCGGGCTTCGGTGATCACGCGGAGAATTTCCGGCGCGTGTCGTTCGGGCGCGGCGGGAATCGCTTTGGGATAGCCCAGAATAATCGGCGCGACAATCCTTGCGTTTTCGGACAACCCCAGTTCGCCCCGCAGCTTTGAATCTCGAATGTTCGCTCCCAGGGCGACCCAGCAGGTGCCGAGCCCTCGGGCGGTTGCCGCGAACATGATGTAGGCGGCCGCGAGCGCCGCGTCCACATCCAGAGAGCCTACCGATTTCGGCCCGGCGACAAAAATCACGCAGGGCGCGTTGTAGAACACATTGAAATTTTCATCCTTGAGCAGATTCACGTACTGTGGATTCAGTGCGATCTTCTTGTCGCTGTGATCTTGCAGGAGACAGGCCTTGCTTTCGTCGGACAGGTTTTTGATGGCTTTACGGCATTGAACGACGGCAAAGCGGCAGGGCTGGTTGTTGCTGGAGGACGGTGCGAGCGTCGCGTCCCGGAGAATGTCTTCGACAAGAGGCAGGGGGACCCCCTGGTCTTCGAAGTCCCGAATGGCCCTTCTCTTCTTCAGCAGCTCGTTGTAATCCATCATGGTTTTTCTCCTTTCTTTGCCTATCCCGGCAGAAACATGGATATCAGAGTGATGATGCCGTATTGAAGCGCGGCAATCACCGGATTCAGCGCTCCCAGAAGCAGCAGCCCCAGGACAATGAAGAAACCGAAAGGCTCGATCTGATAGAGGACGCGGTTCACCGATTCCGGGGTGAATCCCATCAGGATTTTAGAGCCGTCCAAAGGCGGGATCGGAATCAGATTGAACGCGGCGAGCAGAATGTTGATATACGCCAGCGTATAGAGGACCGAATAGATCATGCCGCCCGGTTCGGGGGAAAAAAGCCGCCATGCCAGAAGCGCGAAAAAAGCGATGAGCAGGTTGGCCGTCACGCCGGCGGCCGAGACCAGAATGAGCCCCTTTCTCCTTTGCGGCGCGGGGATGTTTTCCAGATTGACCGGAACCGGCCTGGCCCAGCCGAAGCCGACGAAGAGCAGCATCAGCGATCCGATGGGATCCAGGTGCTTGAGGGGGTTGAGCGTGAGCCTTCCCAGCCATTTGGCCGTTTCGTCTCCCATTCGGAGGGCGACCCAGCCGTGCGCGAGCTCGTGGAAGATCACCGAGTACAACAGCAGAACGGCCAGCATCACGAAAGCGGCCGGATCGCTGATCAGCAGACGGATTAACCCCATCGCCCCTTCTCCCTTCTTGATCGGGTTCCCGGTTGATTTTCTCCGGGAATGTCGACCTGCCGGGAAGCATAAATCATGCAACCGCGATATTCAACCGGAGTTTTCATCTTGACAGATACCGCTTTTCGCCTGTAGGGATGACCCGTACATTGAATCCGTTTCAGAAAGGGAACACGACCATGCCGGAAAATCCTTTGCGCCTGCTGATGAATCCGCGTTCCGTGGCGGTGGTCGGCGCCAGCAATGATTTCAGAAAAATGGGAACCATTCAGGCCCTGAGCATTCTTGAGGACGGCTATTCAGGGGACGTGTATTTCATTCACCGCAGCGAAAAAACCGTTCTCGGACGTCTTGCCTTTCCGACGGCGGCCGATCTGCCGAAAGCGCCGGACCTGGCGGTTCTGATCGTGCCGAGTTCATCCATCGCGGGCCTGCTTGCGGATTTCGGCGGCATCGGAACGAAGCGAGCCATCATCATCACCGCCGGCTTCAAGGAAACCGGTTCGGCCGGCCGCGGCATGGAAGAAAAGATCAAGGCCGTCGCCCGGCAATACGGCATTCGGTTTGTGGGCCCCAACTGTCTGGGGATCATCAATTCCGAAAATTCGCTCAACACCACGGTGGCCCCGTTCACGACCGGTCCGGGACGCCTGGGCTTTGCGTCGCAGAGCGGCACCTATGTGACGCAGGCGCTGCCGTATCTGCGCAGAAACGGAATCCGCTACAGCAAGGCCATCAGCCTGGGCAACGAGGCGGACATCGATCTGGTGGACGCCCTGGAGTATCTGGGCGAAGATGAACAGACGAAGGCCGTGATTCTTTACATCGAAGGCATTCGGGACGGCCGCCGGTTCGTGGAGGTTGCCCGCCGGATCACAAAGCAAAAGCCCGTCATCGCGCAGTATGTGGGCGGTTCGGTCTCGGGCGCTCGGGCCGGCGCCAGTCACACGGGTTCCATGTCCGGGCCGGATTTTCTCTACGACGGCATTTTCAAACAGGCGGGCATTCTGCGCGTTCCGACGATTGAGGATCTCTACGCGCACGGATGGACGCTTGCCACGCAACCGCCCCTTCGCGGCAGGCGGGTGGGTGTGGTGACCAATTCCGGCGGGCCCGGCACGGGCATTGCCTACATGTGCGACCGGGAGGGTCTGGAGGTCCCTCGCTTCTCCGAGGGCCTCCAGCGCGACATCCGGCCGCTGATTGAGGCGCACGCCTCGGCCGCCAACCCGGTTGACCTGACGTTTGACCTCGGCATGCGGAAGCTCGCCGTGACGCTCCCGGAGATGATCCTGAAAAGCGGCGAGGTGGACGCGTTGATTCTGCACGGCGTCATGCATTCGGGATTCATGGTCGAAATTTTCGAACATCTGCGCGGTTATCTCCAAGGCGTATCCTACGAGGCTTTTCTGAAGTCCACGAGATCCGTCAAAGAAGACGCTTTTCAACTGCCGGGCAAATACCCGTTTCCGTTTTTGATCTCCTCGTTTTTCGACGACGCCGACGACTGCACCCGCGGCTATCTGGACGCCGGAGTTCCGGTATTCCGCGCTCCGGAAAATGCCGCCCGAGCACTCGGTTCCCTCTATCGCTACCGGCTGGTGCGAGAGCGAGTCCTCTCGGAAGCCCCGCCGCTGCCCGAAGCGAAGCCTGAGGCGCTGGAAATTCTGGCCGGCGCAATAGCCGAAGGGCGCAGCGCGCTGGATGAATGCGAGGCCAAGCAGGTGCTGGCGGCCTACGGCGTGCCGGTGACCCGGGAGGTGAAGGTCCTGACCCTGCAGGACGCCGTGAAAGCGGCGGAGCGGATTCGTTATCCCGTAGCCGTCAAGGCCTGCAGTTGGGAAATGCTGCACAAAAGCGGCAGAGGCCTCATTGCGCTGAATGTCGAAAATGAAGCGCAGGTTCGGGAAGTGTTTGACGGCATTCAAAAGGCGGCGGGGAAGCCCACGCCGGTGTTGGTGCAGGAAATGGTCTTCGGCAACCGAGAATTTCTCGTCGGCATGACGCGGTTTCCCGGATTTGCGCCTTGCGTGGTTTTCGGCCTGGGCGGCGTTTGGACGGAAATCCACCGCGACACAACCTTGCGGCAGGCGCCGCTGTCCGCTTCGGACGCGGCTGAAATGCTGGGCGACCTGCGCAGTTCACGCCTGCTGGGCGAATACCGGGGCTTGCCGGAAGTGAAGCGCGCCGCGCTGGTGCTTCTTCTTCAGGCGGTGGGGACGATCGCGCTTCTGCACCCGGAGATTGCCGAGATCGACGTCAATCCCGTCATGATTCGCGGTGAAGAACCGGTCGCGGCGGATGCGTTGATAAGTTTTAAGTGATAAGTGATAAGTGTTAAGTGTTAAGTATTAAGTATTAAGTTTTAAGGTTAAAGGTGTTTCGAAGCGCACCGGGCCCGCTTTTTCTGCTTAAACTTTAACCCCTTACCCCTAACCCCTTACCCCTAAACACTTAACCCTTAATACTTAAAACTTAATACTTAAAACTTTATTCCTTAAAACTATTTCTTTTTCCTCATCAGATCGCCCAGGGTCCCCATGGTTTTGGGCGCCTTGGGCAGGTAGCTTTTGTAATCGTCGCCCGATTCCTGCCCGGAGTCACCGCTTTCCGCGCCGCCGACAGCCAGGTCAAGCGCGATTTTCTTGTGCTCGCGGTCAATCTTTTCGATCTTCACGTCGATGTCCCGGTCCTTGGCAAGGACGTCCTGGGCGTGCTTGATCTTTTTGCCCCGGCCAAGTTTGGAGATGTGCAAAAGCCCGTCCACGCCGGCTTCCAGCGTGACAAACGCGCCGAAATCCGTCAGCCGCGAAACCCGGCCCCTGTGGATGCTTCCTTCGACGTAATTGCGGACGACGTCGTCCCACGGATCCGGCAGCGTATCCTTGAACGACAGTGTGACGCGGTCGTTTTCCCAGTCGAGGTTGATGATGACGGCCTCAATCGTGTCGCCCGCCTTGTACAGGGATTTCGCGTCCTCGACCCTTCCCCAGGTCATTTCCGAAACCGGCAGAAGCGCCTGGACGCCGCCGATGTCGACAAACGCGCCGAAGTCACGCACCGAGGTGACCACCCCCTGCACGGTCATGCCTTTTTTCAGGGAGTCTTTGAGCGCCTCTTTCTTTTCCTGCTCGATCTTTTCCAGAAGCGGCCGCCGCGACAGGATAATATTGCGGCCGTTTTCGCCGTATTCGATCACGAGGAAGTCGAATTTTTTGCCGATATAATCGGCTGCGCTGTCGATTCTTCTGAGCTCCATCTGCGAAAAGGGGCAGAAACCGCTCGCGCCGGGACTGATTCTTACCGAAAATCCCCCTTTGACTTCCTTTTCAACGGTGGCTTCCAGCGGAATCCGATGGGCGTAAGCGTTGGCCAGAAACTCGTCCACGCTCTTGCGGGAAAGAAGCCTGGTCGTGAACAGCCTCTCGCTGTGGCGCGAGGAAAGAAAATAGGCCGTCACGCGGTCGCCTTCCCGGGCGGTCAGATGACCCTCCTCGTCGAGAAACTCCTTTTTATCGATATAGCCTTCGCTTTTGGCGCCCAGATCGATGAAGACCCATTCCGGGGAAATCTTGACGATGGTCGCCTCCACTTTCTCGCCCACGGCGAAACGTTTGGGGGCGGCGTAGGACTCCTCGAGCATTTCAGCAAATGTTTTTGTATCATCCATGAGAAACATTCCTTCGGGTTTTAATGTGCGCGCCTCAATACCATGAAACGTTTCGTTTGTCCTTCTAAAATTGCCGTCTGCCCGGCATAACGACGACCCCGCCAAAAAAATATGGATAAATCCCGAAATATGTATTATGGATTGCTCTATAAATATCCAAGGAGATAAGCAACTTATGCGTTTTGAAATTTCCCGCGGCGGGAGCGGCCTCACCTATGAAATCCGGAATATCGTGATGATCGCGAAAAAAATGCAGGAATACGGGCTGAAAATCATCTGGGAAAACATCGGCGACCCGGTCCAGAAAGGGGAAAACATTCCCGACTGGATGAAGGAAGTCCTCATCGACATTCTTCGGGACGACATGTCCTACGCCTATTCACCGACCAAGGGTGTGGACGCCACGCGCGCCTTTCTGGCGGAGCGCACCAACGCCCGGGGAAAGATTCGAATCACCCCGGATGACATCATCTTCTTCAACGGCCTGGGCGACGCGATTGCCCGAGCCTACAGCTCCATTCAGGTGGACGCACGAATGATTATGCCGGAGCCGACCTACTCCACGCACCTGATGGCGGAAGTCCTGCATGCGTCGTTTCCGCCCAACACGTACCGGATGAATCCTTACAACAGCTGGGCGCCGGATTTGCGCGAACTGGAGCACAAAGTGCGCAGCCACCGGGCGATCGTCGGCATCCTGATCATCAATCCCGACAACCCAACCGGCTTTGTCTATCCCGTCGAGGCGCTGGAAACCGTTGTCCGGATCGCCCGTGAAAACGATCTGTTCGTGATTGCCGACGAGACCTACATCAACATCGTTTACAACGGCAAAAAAACCGTGCCGATCGGCGATGTCATCGGCGACGTGCCGGGCATTGCCATGAAGGGCATTTCCAAGGAGCTGCCCTGGCCGGGGGCGCGCTGCGGCTGGATGGAGGTGTACAACGCGGACAAGGACCCGATCTTTGCCCGCTTCATCAACACGATTCTGCACCAGAAGATGTCGGAGGTCTGCTCGACGACGCTCCCCCAGATGGCGATTCCCCGCATTATGACGCATCCGGAATACAAAAATTATCTGCGCCAGCGGACCCAGCACTATGAAAAACTCTCCGCCATCGCCTACGGCGTGCTCAAGGATGTCCCGTTTGTCATCGCCAACAAAAGCAACGGTGCGTTTTACATGACGGTTCTTTTCAACGAGTCCGTGCTCAATGAACGCCAGCATCTGCCCGTTGAACCCCCGGAGCTTCTTGCCTATATCGAGAAGCTGACGAAGGGCGTTGAATACGACAAGCGGTTCGTATACTATCTGCTTGCGGCCACCGGCATCTGCGTGGTTCCGCTGACGTCTTTCTTCACGCCGCTGCTCGGGTTCCGCATGACCCTTCTGGACAAGGACGTGGACGAGTTCGAATTTGTCGTCAAGACGCTGGCGGAAAAAATCACCGAATACATTCATTCGAGCAAGTAGGGAAAAACAGGCCATAGGCGATGGGCGACAGGGAAGAAAGATATTGGCTCACGGTTCATGGCAAAAAGCGAAGAGTGAAGAGCAATGAGCAACGAGTGACGAGGAAACCGTAGGGCGGGTCGTCTGTGACCTCGAACCACCTTTAGGTGGTTAGGTTATCAGACCCGTCTTGGTGGATTGTGTTGGATGAAAAAAGAGCAGAAGGCTGAAAACCCTCTGCTCTTTTTATTTGAAATTTTTAGTAACGGCCGCCCCGGTTTCCGCCACCGCCGCGATTGCCTCCGCCCCGGTATCCGCCTCCGCCGCCACGGTTTCCGGAACCGAATTCTTTCTTCGGTCTGGCCTCATTGACGGAGATGGCTTTGCCGTCCAGCATGCCGCCGTTGAATTTCTGGATCGCGGCGGTCGCCCCTTCTTCCGTCTTCATTTCGACGAAACCGAACCCTTTGGACTGGCCGGTGAACCGGTCCTTGATCACGGACGCGGCAACGACTTCGCCCGCTTCCGTGAAGTTGGCTTTGAGATCCTCATCCGTAACCTTGAAGGACAGATTGCCGACATATAAATTTTTGTTCATGGTTCATTCCTTTCTTTTTGTGGTGCCAGCTGACTGGCACAGCTTAAACCTTCATTTCCCCGAGGGGTACTACAAAGCATCGTCATTACCCCCATCCGGCTCCCGGTGGAGAAGGAAGGTTGAAGGAATGGCCTGTATGCCTCACCTGCCGTTTTGCCGCCGCTCGTTGGTTGAAGGATGGCGAACAAAAAACCACCGGGATCAGCAAAGGCTCCGGTGGTCGCGCTTCCAGTATGAAAATCGCAGCAATTTCCATCGATAGAACGCTGTCGGACGGCAACATGTTCACAATATCGGACAATAGTCAAGAGCGGTTTTACGATTTCCGGTTTCGATCGTGAATTTTTCCGTGATCCCCACCGCTGTTTTACCGCGTGAAAAAAACCGGCAAGTCATATGGGTGGATGGCTTGATCAAGGAGCGTATCCCCTTATTTTTTAATGGTTTACCATGTGCGGTTCGATACGGGGAAACGGCGGTTTCCGGTCCTAAATATTTCTTGACAGGATATGGATATTAGGGTAGGGGAAACCCCATGGATAAATTGACTTGCGGTCAAATTTGAGCCTCAAGTTCAGAAACCAGTCAGATTCAGTGCTTTCAGTGCCTGAAAAAAAGCGGAGCCCCGCTTAAAATTTGCGGATCAGGGGCAAACGGTTCATTCTCAAAAAAGTGACGCGGGCGAGTTTTTCCGGCGCTTCGCGGCTTAAGGTAAGATATAATTTTACGTGTTCACCGTTTTCAGTGTGCACCCCGACTCCAGTGAGACTGGCTTCCTCACTGCGAGCCTTAAGCGTACCGAAGGCTTTCGCGTCGCAGGATTCCCGGATTGATTAAAAAATACGTTTTATGGCGAAACGTTAGGCTAGCTGTGCAAGAAATACCAAACTAAAATGAGGAGGAAAACTAAAATGGCGGATGCAAAAGTTCAATTGAAGGAAATATATCCGATCCCGGAAGCGGCAAGGAAGAAGGCCTGGGTGAGCGGAAGGGAAGCTTACGACAAATTGTACAAGCGTTCGGTGGAACAGCCGGAAGCTTTCTGGGCCGAGGTTGCCGAGCAGCAGGTCACGTGGTTCAAAAAATGGGATAAAGTGATGGACTACAACTTTGACATTAAAAAAGGTCCCATTTACGTGAAGTTTTTCGAAGGCGGAAAACTGAACGTTTCCTACAACTGCCTCGACCGTCACCTTGAAAAACGCGGCAACCAGATCGCTCTTCAGTGGGAAGGCAACGAGCCGGGAGAAGAAAAAGCCTTCACCTACCGCATGCTTTATGAAGAAGTCTGCAAGTTCGCCAATGTTTTGAAGGCCCACGGCGTCAAGAAGGGCGACCGCGTGTGCCTGTACATGCCGATGGTTCCCGAACTGGGCATCGCCGCGCTGGCCTGCTCCCGCATCGGCGCCATTCATTGCATCGTGTTCGGCGGTTTCAGCGCTGACGCCCTGCGCGACCGCATCGTCAACGGAGAAGCCAAAGTGCTGGTGGTCTGCGACGGGACGTTCCGCGGCAACAAGGCGGTTCCCCAGAAAGCCACCGCCGATGAAGCGCTGCCCTCCTGTCCCTCCATCAAATCCGTCATCGTGGTGAAACGGGTCGGCGACAAGATCAAGTGCGACATGACCCCCGGCCGCGACGTCTGGTGGCATGATGAAATGGCCAAAGCCTCCGCCAGCTGCGAACCCGAATGGATGGATGCCGAAGATCCGCTGTTCATCCTTTACACCTCCGGCTCCACCGGACAGCCCAAGGGCGTCATGCACACCACGGGCGGCTACCTGGTGTACGGTTCCTATACCCACAAGATCATTTTCGATTACCATGACGGCGACATGTACTGGTGCACCGCCGACCTGGGCTGGGTCACCGGACACACCTACATTCTCTACGGGCCCCTCTGCAACGGCGCCACCTCGATCATGTTCGAAGGCGTTCCCAACTATCCGACCTACAGCCGCTTCTGGCAGGTGGTTGAAAAATACAAAGTCAATATTTTCTACACTGCTCCGACCGCCATCCGCGCCATCGCGAAGGAAGGCGACGAATACGTGAAAAAGTGCGACATTTCCAGCCTGCAGACCCTGGGGACCGTCGGCGAGCCGATCAATCCCGAGGCCTGGAACTGGTATTTCAACGTCATCGGCCGCGGCGAATGCCCGATCGTGGACACCTGGTGGCAGACGGAAACCGGCGGCATCCTGATCACCCCGCTGCCCGGCGCCGTGGAAATCAAACCCGGCATGGCGACCCTGCCCTTCTTCGGCGTTCAGCCCGTCCTGGTGGACGACGAGGGCAAGGAATTCACCGACACGGTCGCCTCGGGCGCGCTGTGCATCAAAGTTCCCTGGCCCGGCATCATGAGGGGCGTTTTCGGCGATCCCAAACGCTTCCAGGAAACCTACTTCGAACAGTTCCCCGGCTACTATGTGACCGGTGACGGCTGCCGCAGGGACAAGGACGGTTACTACCAGATCACCGGCCGCATTGACGACGTCATCAATGTGTCCGGCCACCGCATGGGCACCGCTGAAGTGGAAAGCGCGCTGGTCGCCCACAAGGCCGTCGCGGAAGCCGCCGTCGTCGGCATGCCGCACGACATCAAAGGCCAGGGCATTTACGCTTA
>DAOTJI010000038.1:0-24181 GCA_035448625.1 Smithellaceae bacterium
GGCCGAAATGCATCGACAGTTTTCCTTCCGCTAACGGTATGGCGATTTTCATGGTGTTTTCTCCTTATGAATTTAATTTTGTTGTTTTATCGAGATCCGCAATCTGGTCAATAATATCCTGCATGATCTTTCCTGTCGTTGTTTCAGACGAGTGATAAATGAACACTTTGCCACTATCACCGGATTGGGCGAGGGCCGGATCCATCGGGATTGCCCCCAGGAAAGGCACTTTCATATCCAAGGCAATCTTTTTCCCGCCGCCCTCGGGAAAAATCTGCGTGAGTTCGCCGCATTTGGGGCAGACAAACCCGCTCATGTTTTCCACCACGCCCAGAACCGGCACATGGACCTGCTGACAGAAACTGATGGATTTGCGCACGTCGATTGCCGCTACACGCTGCGGTGTGGTGACAATGACCGCACCATCAAGCGGCTGAATCAACTGGCACAGCGATAGAGGTTCGTCACCCGTGCCTGGAGGGGCGTCCACAATCAGATAATCCAGATCGCCCCAGTTAACGTCTGCTAAAAACTGTTTAATGACGCCCATCTTCATCGGGCCGCGCCAAATCACGGCGTGATCGGGATTTTGCAGCAAAAAGCCGATGGACATTACTTTAAGCCCGCCAAATTCCACCGGATGGAGTTCACCTTCGGTGCCCTTGAGGGTTTCATTTTCCAGCCCCAGCATGGTGGGCACGCTCGGGCCGTGAATATCGACATCCAGCAGTCCCACGCGTAGACCATTGAGCGCCAGCGCTGTGGCCAGATTGACCGCTACCGTGCTTTTGCCGACGCCGCCCTTGCCGGAGAGCACGACAATTTTATGACGGATGCGGCACAGCCTGGCCTGCAGACGCCGGCGATCCGCATACTCTTCCTGATTTTCATTTTTCCCCTGCTTTTTCGCCGAGCAGCTCTCCTCGCTGCACGAGTCACACGTTTTTTTGTCTTCCACTTTTTTTATTTTCCTCCTGTTTTCGTGTTTTCCAGAAAGGCAGCCGCCAGTGTATTGGCCGCCAGCAGCGCCCCGTTTGAAAGGCTTATATTTTTCCATATCCCGCGAATGTCGGAGGCGCTGGCGGCGTCTGTTTCCACAACCGTTTTTTGCAAAAGCTGAGCGCGGGTGACGGCGGAGTCATAACGAATGCGCCCGGCGATGGACGCCCCCGCCGATCTTGCTTTTTCTTCGATCCGCTCGGTCATATCGGGATTGATATCCCACTTGTTGACGCAGACGGCCGCGGGAATCTGAAAATGCCGGGCCAGTCCCAGCACCCTTTCAAGGTCATGTTCACCCGACACGGTCGGTTCGGTGACCGCCAAAACCTGCGAGGCTCCGGTAATCGAAGCGATGACGGGGCAACCGATGCCGGGAGGTCCGTCTACAATCACCCAGTCATAACCGTCTTTTTCAGCCAGTCGGCGCGCCTCCTGACGAACCGTGGAGACAAGCTTTCCGGAATTTTCTGCGGCGACGCCGAGGCGCGCGTGTACCATGGGTCCGAGGCGCGTTTTGGATACGAACCATTTACCACAGAGACTCTCGGGAAAGTCAATGGCTTTTTCGGGGCAAAATTGAACGCACACGCCGCAGCCTTCACAAGATACGGGATCGACAACCAGCAGTTTGTCGATGCCCTCCTTTTTTATCCGGATCGCTCCAAACCGACACAGGTCCCGGCAGATGCCGCAGCCGGTGCAGTCGATCTGCCGGATGATTGCTTCGTGGCCGCTCCGGAATTCGTGCTCCTCCCGGATTTCCGGCTCTAAAACCAGATGCAGATCCGCCGCATCCACGTCGCAGTCGCAGATGACCGGATGTCCGGCCAGAACAGCCAGTGATGCCGCCACGCTGGTTTTTCCCGTTCCTCCCTTGCCGCTGATGATCACTAGTTCTTTCATGATATTCGCTCCGCCGGAGTATAATAAATCTTTCCCCCGTTTCGTTTTGCCGTGACGGTTTTGTCGGCGAGTAGCCGTTCGATGCGCTTGGCTGCGTCATGCGGATGGAGATTGAGGCCCAGCGCCACGCCTTCCAGCGTGCAGGGCCGCCGGGCCAGTAAATTGCAAATATCCGCATCCGTTGCGCCTGACGTTGTCTCCGACGCGCTGACCGCCGGCGGCGCGTTCTCCAGGATTTCAACCGCGCCGGCAAAAAGTCCGGCCAGGATTTTCATTTGCTTCGGGTCCACGGCGCAGGCAAAATCCTCATGGGATGGTCGGTTGACGGTGTTGAGCTGAATTTTTTCCGCGGGGATTTTTTCAATCCATGCCGCGATTTTTTTTACTTCCGAAGCCAGGCCCGTGACGCCGGAAACCAGCAGAACTTCCAGCCACAAACGGCCTTCGTAGTGTTTTCCGAATTCAACGAGTCCTTCGGCCATCCTTTCAAAAACAATATCCCGGTGCGGGCGGTTGACATATTCAAACATGGCCGGGTCTCCCGCGTCGAGTGAAGGGACGACGAGATCCGCCCGGAAAAGTGCTTCGCGCACCTCCGGCAGCTCAAGCAAGGAGCCGTTGGTAATGACCGAAACGGGAATCTCCGTCATTTCCTTGATTTTGCGGATCAGTTCGCCCAGAGAAGCGTGCAGCGTCGGTTCGCCTGAACCGGCGAGCGTGATATAGTCGCAGGAAACACCGGCGGCCAGCTTTTCTTTCAGCTCGGAAAGAACGCCCTCCACGGGAACATAATCCTGCCTTTCAACGGTTTTATGCGTCGTGTTTCCCAACTGGCAGTAGATGCAGTCATAGGTGCAGGTTTTATACGGCACCAGGTCGATCCCCAGCGAACGTCCGAGTCTTCGGGACGGGACGGGGCCGTACAGATACTCAAATGGACCGGAAGGCATTTTTAATCTCCGCAAGGGGCTGATCCGCAGCGGCTTGCCGCGCCGCAGCAGGTTTTCCCCGTTTCTTCAAGTGAACAGCCCCCGGAAGCTTTTACATGGCCGGAGCCGCCCTTCATCATAAAACCGGTTCCTCCGCTTACCAACCGCTTGACGCTTCCTCCGCATTCGGGACATGCAGAAACCGGCGCCTCGTTCATACTCTGATGTCTTTCGAAATTCAGACCGCATCTGCTGCATTCATATTCATAGGTTGGCATAACTTTATTCTCCTTTACTCAATCGTTGCCGGATGGTCTCCCATAAGTTCTCAAAGAGCACCCGGTACTCGGGCAGTGCATCCACCATCAAAATCCCGCGCGAGTAAGCTTCCGCGATCCGCCGGTCGTCGGGAATCGTAAGCAGGATGGGGATGCCTTCTTTTTCGCAAAAATGCTGCACGCGATCGTCTCCACTGCCCATTCGGTTGACGATGACACCGAAGGGAAGGTCAAGCTCCCTCACCATGTCCACGGCCAGTGTCAGGTCATGCATGCCGAAAGGCGTGGGTTCGGTAACCAGAAGCACCATGTCCGTATCCCGGACGACGGCGATCACCGGGCATGACGTGCCGGGCGGAGCGTCCAGGATGGCGTCGGCCGCGGCGGGAAGTTCGGCTTTCACGGCGCGGATGAGCGGTGGGGCCAGCGCCACGCCAACGTCGAGTCTGCCCGTGACCAGTGTGATATGGTCTGCCCGTGATGTTTCCACTAGGCCGATTCGATGATCTTTTTCCGTAATGGCTTTGTGTGGGCAGACCAGCGTGCAGCCGCCGCAGCCGTGGCACATCTCCGGAAAAACAAGGGGGGGTGTACCGAAGGTCACGATCGCGGAGAATTGGCAGATTTTTGAGCATTCGCCGCAACCGTCGCAAAGGGACTCGTCAACTTCCGGAACTGGAATGCCGACGATTTTTTCGGCGGCCTTCGTTGTTTTCAAAAACAGATGTGCGTTGGGTTCTTCCACGTCGCAGTCGGCCAAAGCAATTTCACCGTCGAAGACACGTGCCAGATTGACACTGACGGTCGTTTTCCCTGTTCCGCCTTTTCCGGAGGCAACGGATATTCTCATACCGTTTCCTCCTTCTTAACCCATATCAGCGGGAAAATAATATCGCTGGTGCAGCAGGGAACCCAGACGGCCAAAAATAAAAAGGCGGCGATCAGAATGGTGGTGACGACGTCGATGGATGAACCCAGCGACATGGTGATATGAAAGATCGATGCCCAGGTGCTGAGCAGCACGTGCCCGGCATGTGGAATCTGGGTGTGGGAAACGATATAGCCCAGCCCGATGCCCGCAAACGCCAGCGGGTTGACCAGCCACCATTTTTCGATAAACCCGACATGCGCGCCCCGATTTGGCAGGTCCAGCAGCCATTCGCCGGCGAACGGAATGAGCGAGTCGCTCAGAGTGGCGATGCCGATGGATCCGACATAGCCGATCAGGAACACGCGCCAGACTCCGGCCTGGGAATGACGCCGGTACATGGCGGTGGTCACAAGCGCGCTCAGAAGCACGTGCAGCGGATGAAAAACCCAGAAGAGCGCGGCCGATACTTCGCCCGGGACTCGGAACTGATGGAAGGCGGCCATGAGGACGATGCCCGTCAGGGTTCCGAAGGCCGTAAAAGGCGCGTGCGCCCTTAGTTCAGCCGCGACAAAAGGGGTTTTCATGAAGCCTCCCCGGCCGGCGCGGTTTTGTTTCTCGCGAACCAGTTGGCTGCCACATAGGTTCCCGCGGTGAAGCCGGTATGCAGGCTGATCACCGGACACTTGGCCCGAAACAGGAAGAAAATATCGCGCGCCCTGTCAGACAGGCTTTCAAAATTTCCCTGGCCTTTGGCAATGACGAGGTCCGCCTCTTCAAAGCGGCGGCGAAATTCCGGACGGCAGTCTTCCAGCAGGGTTCCCGGAGCGTCCGAACCGTTGTCCATGACTTCCGCGATTTCTTCCATGCCCGCCGCTTTTGCGTCCAGAAGCGTTGCATCATTAATCACCGGAGCGCCGCGCACGGCCAGCGTTACCCGCGCTCCGGTGAATTGTTCGATCAACAGACGGTCAAAAAATATTTCTCCCGCGTTATCGGCGAGATAAAGAATGGTTTTTGCCTGTCGGGACGCTTTCTTCAACGCGTCCAAATCGCCGAAAACAGGCTGCATGGGCGCGCTTTGCAGCTCCGCGTAGATCTCTCCGAAACCCACGTTGTTTTTGGCGCCCAGATCGATGATGTTGCCCGTGATGGCATACCGCACCGCCATGGTCAGGGGATCATAGGAGGCTTCGATGCGCCGCCGGATGGAGGGGATCAGCCTGGCCGCCAGTTGATTGTGGCGGTCCTTGGAAGCCCGGTAGGGATCCTCCGTGGGCAGAAGGCTGCGCAGGTGTCTGTGAATCATTTGCGCGGCGGCCGGCGGCACCTGACGCAGGTCGATGTTTCCGAGCCGCTGCAGGACGCTGTGCATCAAAAGGTTCTGATCTTCCGCTGACGGAGCCGACAGGCGGACTGCGTCAGCGGCCTGGCGAATGAAGCAGGGAATGCAATCCAGGCACATGTTCATGATCGAAAACCTCTCTTCCCCCGGATCCGGGCTGTGGGTTCGTCCACCTCGTCCTGCCAGCCGTTTTTCTTAACGGCGTGCAGATCGAACTTTTCCGTGTAGGGCTTGATGTCCAGCAGCGGCGTACCGTCAAGGATATCCAGTCCATCGACACGCAGAATGTTGTCTTCCATTTTGATAAGCTCGACAACGCTCAAGCCGATGGGATTGGGGCGGCAAGGCGTGCGGGTTGAAAACACGCCTCTCTCCACATCCTGCAGGAAAGGCTTAACGGTTAACTTGACCTCGCGGCATTGGTGAAAATGATACAGCAGATAGAGATGCGAAAACCCTCCCAGATCTTTTAAGCCTTCGGCAAATTCGGGATACACCTCTACGTTCCCCTTGCAGCCTCTGGCATATACGGGCTGAATGGGGGTTTCCTCCGCGGCGGTATGTTCGCTGTGGATGACGCCGATCGGCCGGTACACTATCCGCGAATCCTTCATGCCCAGTGTCCTTCCACGTCGGCGGACGAAGCTTCCTGGAGCTTTCCGGCCCTGAACAGATCCAGCGCCATTTGTACGGTCGTGGCGGACGAATTGTAGATTTTGATGCCCGCCGCCTGAAGAACGCGAAAGGCTTTAGGACCGCAGTGTCCGCTGACCAGCGCCGACACGCCCAGGCGCGCGATATTTTGTGCGGACTGAATGCCCGCGCCCTGCGCTGCGTTCAGGTTCTGCCGGTTGTCCGCCAGAGTGAATGTGCCGGCGTCGAGGTCGTAAATCAAAAATTTCGGCGCGCGGCCGAAGCGACTGTCGAGCGGAGCCGATAAGTCATTACCGGCGGTAGTGAATGCGATTTTCATATTCTACCTTCTTTCCTCTGTCTACAATCTTGGACTCATCCTTCACTCCGTTTTGATGAAATCGGCAGCGGCGGCGCAAAGCGGCCTTTAAACGTCGCCGCCACCCTGACGTGGTGAGCAGTATCCACGCCGATTTCCGTTACGAACTACTGGCCTTGGATTGGGCCGTTCAGCTCATCCATTCGTTTTTTAATCGCATCCAATTCCGCCTGCAGGTATTCAGCCTGACTTCTCAAAACCTGCTGTTCAGTTTCCTGACTTGCCAAAGGCGCATTCCATCCGCCATACCATCCCCGGCCCGGCATGCCGCTTGCGTAAAAGCGGTTGCGCCGGCCAAAGCCGCCTGCGTGAAAGCCCCGTCGAAAGCCCGCGCCCCTTCCAAATCCCCTGCCGAACGCTCTTCCGGGACCTTTGTTTGCATAACCCGGCGCGGGATAGCCCGCGCAAAAACCGGCAGCTCTTCCTGTCATTGGGCCCATACCCATCGGGCCTGTTCCATCTCCTCTAGGCATAATCCTTTTCCTCCTTTCTTATTCTCTAAACATGGACGTGCCGCACTGAGGGCATTTGACCTGCGTACAGGGCACGCCTCGCTCGTGCGGCTGTGTGTGGCCGCATTGGGGGCAACGGCAGATTCCGACCGCTCCACCGGCTGACGGACCGCCCATGCGGCCTCGTCCGCCGCCTCCGCGTCCCTGGCCCATACCGCCTCCCTGGCCCTGGCCTCCACCCGTTCCTCTGCCTCCCTGATTTCTTCCGTTCATGGGTTTTCCTCCTTCCGGTTTTTACCGGTTTGTTGTCTCTTTGTTCATGGCCCTCGTTCCGGATGAGCGTCCGGTCAGAGCACGAAAACTGCCGCGGCCAGCACCGTCGTGTAGTCGGCGGTTTTCAGGACGGCAGACTGTGTTGTGTTCCGGGTTCCCACGATTTTCCCGCTGATTCTGAATAACTCTTTTTTTTCGTCCCAGCTTTCATCGACATCAAAGTCGATGCCCAGCGTGGAGGCAAGCATCGCCGCGGCCAGGTCTTCGGCGTAATCCCCCGTTTTCTTTTCCGTAAAGCCGAAGGCGTGATGCTCGCTGATGTAGCCGTAGGTTTTTTTATCTACGGGGATCGCGCAGCCGACCGCCGCTGAAATCAGCCTTTTGGGCTCGTTCGAGCAGCAGCGGCTCATCACGCAAAACGTGATCGCACCGGGTCGCAGCCTTTTCAGGCCCTCCGTCCGGGAAATAATTTTGCAGCCGGGCGGCATAATGCTGGAGACCTGCACCAGATTGCATTTTTCGATGCCCGCATTGCGCAGAGCGAGTTCAAAAGAGTGAAGCTGTTCGCGGTGCGTGCCGACGCCTTTGGTAAAGAACAGTTCTTTCGGGATGGATGAATTCAATTTTTTAATCTCCTTTTCCGCTGTGCTTTATCGTTCATGGCCGCCGGTTTGTCTCCAGCGGCAGCGCATGCCTCGTCCTCTGCCGTAACCGCCGTTTCCGCGGCCGTGGCAGCCCGGCAGGGAAAAAACAGCCTGCCCCAGCCGGTTGCTTTGATAGGCGGCCAGCACTTCTTCCACCGTGCCGCGAATAAATGGGTAAACCGCGATGCCCAGCGAGGCGATGGCCATCTGCATGGGGCGGGAGATCGCGCCGCAGATCAAAACGGTAACACCCTGGTCCCGAAGTCTTGCCGCGCGCCTGGCCGGATCCGTCGCGTCGATCCGCACCGTCGTCCGCTTGGTTCCGCTGGCGCCTTCCGTCTCCAGAATCAACAACTGATCCGACGAGTCAAAGACAGTTGAAATGCAATTTTTAAATACCGACAGGGCCAGCTTCATGCGTTCTCCTTGTTCCAGGCGATGGCCTAACCATACCCGGCATTTAACCATTGCAAAGCCGATGCCAGAGGAAAGGAAAAATCAAAAATAAAGCAATGACAAGCAGTTGGAAGAGAGTGCCCGGAAGGGTTCTGATGATGGGTTGTGCAGAAATGCAACATAGTTGCAGCAATGTTGCATGTATGCGACAAGCGATCGTTAATCGTTCGGGGAAAGTTTGAGCATTTTGATTTTTCGGTACAGGGTGCTTCGATGGATTCCCAGTTCCCGGGCGGTTTGGGGAAGGCTGCCGTTGTTTCGCCTGATGGCGTTTTGCAGATAGTTGGCCTCCAGATCCCGAAAAGAGACGGCGTTCTTTGCTGCCGGAGAATCGTTTGCCGTAAACAGGTAGTCGGGCAAATGCTTCTTTTCAATCCGGCCCTCCTTGCAGAGGATGAAGGCATGCTCGATCAGGTTGGCGAGCTCCCGAATGTTGCCAGGATAGCGATGCGCCATCAACAATGTCATTGCTTCGTCGCTGATCCCTTCGACGTTCTTTTTTTGCAGGATATTGAAGCGGCCGATCCAATGGTCGATCAGCAAAGGGAGGTCTTCCATCCGTTCGCGCAGCGGGGGGAGATGAATTTTAAAGACATTGATACGATAGAACAGGTCTTCGCGGAAGCGGTTCTGGTGGATCAGGTCTTCTAGGTTTTTGTTGGTGGCGGCGATGATGCGCACGTTATGCTCGACGCTACGGGTCGTTCCCAGCGGCTCATATGTCTTTTCCTGCAGGACGCGCAGCAGTTTCACCTGCATGGCGGGAGAGATATCGCCGATCTCGTCGAGAAACAGCGTGCCGTTTTCAGCCGCTCGGAAGCGTCCGACCTTGTCTTTTTTGGCGTCCGTGAATGCTCCGGCCTTGTAACCGAAAAGCTCGGACTCCAAAAGCGTGTCCGGAAGCGCGCTGCAGTTGACCGCAACGAAGGGCTGCCTTTTTCTGGGGCTGAGATTGTGAATGGCGCGGGCGACGAGCTCCTTGCCCGTACCGCTTTCACCTTCAATCAGGACGGTGCTGGGACTGGCGGCGATGTCGGGAAGGATGTCAAAGAGCTGGAGCATTCTGTGGTTCTTGGAAATGATATCTTCAAAAGAGTATTTTCCCTGAACGGCTTTGCGCAGATCTTCTTCGACGCTGATGTCCCGAAAGGTCTCCACGGCGCCAAGAAGTTTTCCCTTCCCGTCGCGAAGCAGGGCCGTAGAAATGCTGATCGGAAGTTTTCTGCCGTCCGCGTCGATGATGTTCACCCTCTTGTTAATAATGGGCTTTCCGGTCTTCATCGTCGTGCGCAAACAGCAATTTTTCTCGCAGATGTCCGCTTTCAGAACATCCTTGCATAACTGGCCGACCGCCTCCTCGCGGGAAACCCGGGTGATCTCCTGCGCGGCCCGGTTAAAAGAAGTGATCCTCCAATCCTGATTGATGGTAAAAACACCGTCTGCGATGGAATCCAGGATGATGTTTTGCCCGTCTTCGGAATCGGGAAGCAAAGGCTTTGGAATCCGCTGACTTTTCATACAGTAACCTTTTTAATAATCAATGCTGTTTTATGGGGCCGGGAACCTTTCCCCGGCCTCTGGGGGAGCTTTTGTTCAAGGTGACTTTTCCACCTTCAATTTGCAGCGCTTTTCCGTGGATCAGCACATCGGCAATCTTTCGATGTGCCGCATCGAGAATCCGGCCGAAAGTCTGGCGGGAGATGTTCATCTGCGCGGCCGCTTCTTCCTGATAGAGCCTCTCGTAATCCGCCAGGCGGATTGCCTCGAATTCGTCCAGATCCAAGAGGACTTCCTCAAGGTTCACGGCGGGAATTCCTCGCGGCTTGAAATAGTTTTTGTCCGGTGTTCCGCAGATTTGGCGCCTGCATTTGGGCCTGGGCATGTCCGTTTTTCTCCTTGAAGTCCATAATAAGCATATGCCCATAATATGTCAAGGTCAAAATTCCAAAATGATGGATGCAACGCAAAAAGGGGCTGTTCAAAGGAAGTTTTCATCGTGCAGAATCCAAACAAAAAAGGGAGAGTGTATGATGACGAATTCCTCTGGAAGGATCGACGAAATCAAATCTTATCGCTGGATCGCGCTGGCTTCCAGTCGGCCGGCTTTTGCCTGCCGGTTGCCCTGGCTGGTTGTGACGGATTTTTATTTTGTCGGTCTGCCCCGGTGAAATCATCGCGCTGGGCTGTTCCAATCCGGATGAATTTCTGAAGAGCATCAGGGAGCATTTCGGGATTCCCGTTCAAAAGGCATGACATGGGTTCTTGATCTTCCGGTCATTGGTCGCACATGACGCGATTTCGCCCCCAACGCTTTGCGCGGTACAGGGCTTGATCGGCGCGTGAGATCAGGGTGGTGAGATCTTCCCGGCTCTGATACTGTGTGACTCCCAGAGAAACGGTCACCCTGAAATCCGATTCCGATGCGATAAAAAGTTTTTTTTCAATGGCGGCGCGCACGCGTTCCGCGCAGAGCATCGCTCCTTCGAGATCCGTTTGCGTCATGACCATCAGAAATTCCTCTCCGCCGTAGCGGCCGCAAAAATCCGCACTGCGGAGGTTGTCCTGGATCATTTTCGAAACCGTCCGCAGCACCTCATCTCCCGTCTGGTGGCCATAGGTGTCGTTGACGGACTTGAAGTGGTCGATGTCCAGCATGGAGACGGAAAATTGGTAGTTGCCGCGGAATGCTCGTTTCATTTCATAGTCCAGCAGTTCGACCAGGTGGCGCCGGTTGTAGGCGCCGGTCAACTCGTCGTGGATGGACAGTTCCCGGATCACGGAGAGGGATTTCCCCAGTTTTTGACGCAGGGAGCTGATGTGTCCGCCGATCACGGAAAAAGCCGCCAGCACCAGAGCCAGAACAAACCACTGGAGATATTCAATCGTAAAATTGACTTTTTCCGGACGGAAATAGCGAAGCAGGGCAATGTCGATGCCGTAGGTCAGCAGCGTAAAAACACTAATCGATAAAAATCTGCGGGTGTTCAATCGATAAACGCCGAAGATGAGGATCATGACATAAACCAGCAGCATGGCGCCGCGGGACTCATTGGCGTAGTACATTCCATACATGGTCACCAGGATGCCGGCGAACATCTGGATGGAGGTCAGGCTGGGATCCGGCATCTTCCGGTTGAGGCCGGTTCGAAAAACGATGTAGAAGGAGATGTTGATGACGGGGATGATGATCAGAAATCCGGCGATAGCCCGCCACTCCATGACGTCGGCCAGGTAGGAGGCATAAGCCAGACCGAAGCACAGAAGATAGACGGAAAAGGCCATGAAAAATCTGCGTATGCGAATCGCCTGCTCCGGATCATTTTGGGGAAGAACAGGAAACAGGAGAATTCGTTTCACAATCGTTTGTTTTTCAGGCGACGGATTCCCGTTAGTCATGAGGTTCTTTTAATCCCGCTTTGGCGGGACGAGAGTTAATTCGCCGTAGCTCGCTGCGCGGCGGTTGATTTGGCATATCAATGGACGGTCACGAGGTTCAACGGTTTCACGGTTGCCGTCCGTCCGGGCAGCGTGCCTGCCTTACACATGGGCGTCCAGCCAGGATCGCAGATCATTCAGCACCCGGGCTCTGTCTTCGGGAAGCTCGTTATACACCTCATGCTTCAGGCCCTCGTACAGCTTGAATGTCTTGTCTTTTGCTCCGACCATTTCAAAGAGTTCCTTCTGCCCGGAAAAGGCGGTGTCCCGGGAGCCCAGTTGAATCAGAACGGGGATTTGAATCTTGCCGGAATTTTGAGCGCCGATGACCACATACCGGTTCATCTCATGGGCAAGCCGCGGGGTGATCACGTTGTAAACGAGGGGATCCTCTACATAAGCCCTGACGACCTCCGGGTCGCGGGAGATAAACTCCGGCGGAAGCGGCGACTTTACGTGAATCGACGGCAGCAGGCTGGAAAGGATTCCGGTTGCGGCAAGCAGGATCTTCGGGATGTCCGTTCCCGGCCGCGAGCCGGTGCCCGATAACACAAGCCCCCGGATGCCCTCCGCGCTTTGCTCGACAAAATTCATGGCGATGAGGCTTCCCATGGAATGGCCGAGGACAAAGCAGGGGAGGGTGGGAAATTTATTCCGGATCACATCGCGCTGAAACTGCCTTTCATCATCGATAAACTCCTGAAAACTCATGACGTGTCCGCGTTTTCCTTCGCTTTTGCCGTGTCCGCGGTGATCGGTGCCGAAAACCGCGTAGCCCGCCGGGAGAATCGCGTCCACCACATTTCCGTACCGGTCGATGTGCTCGGCATAGCCGTGAATCACGTGCACCACTGCTTTGATGCGGGTTGCATCGTCCGGCGTCCATCCCTTCCAGTAAATGGATGTTCCGTCCTGCGCCTTGAAATTTCCCGACTGTGTTTTCATGCGTTTGTCCTTTCGTTAGGATGTAGCAGGCCCTTGGGTTTGCCGTGTGCCTCACGACTTTTCGTTTTTATCCATGGGCATCGAATATAAACCAGGAACGGACCGGAAACAAGGAAAATGATTTCAGCGGTTCTTGCGTATTCGCGGAAGGGCCGGTTTATGCTTTTGCTCCTGTCCGAAGGACGCGACGGCGGCGATGATGGCCGCGCCGATTCCCGAGCCGTCCGACGTCGTACAAAGCGAAATCCGGTCGGCACGGCAAGCGAAGAACTCTTCCAGGACGCACCGCATGTTTTCCGGATAGCCGGGATATTTTTCAAAAAGGGACCCGTCGATGGCGATGGTATGCTTTTTTTCAAGATGTGCGTCCATCCAGGTAACCACGGCGGCCAGCGCCGCTCCGGCAATGCGGGCCGACCGTCTCGAGACGATCCGGCAGACGTGCGCGGCGGCGTCCCGGTCCCGATCGGAGACGTCCGGAATGCCGATGGCCGCGAAGAAATCTTCCCCCAGGGCGGACAAGGACATCTGCTCAGAGCTGACGGAGTGTTCGCGGGCCAGAACGGGCCGGTGCTTTTTGTCAAGCATGATTCCCCGGTCCGTCATATCCAGCAGGATCAGCCGGACCAGTTCGCCGATGTACATTCCGGACACCATCTTTTCCATGCGCTGGCGGCCGGGATTGAGGGTGATGCGATCCAGCGCCTCGTCGTAAGGATTGGTGACGAGCTTATCGAAATTGCCCCATTCCAGGTTTAGGATCATTTCCTTCCCCGGCTGTGGAAACCCGCCCTTTGCCAGTCGGCCGGTTTTTTCCGGATAGCAGGCGTTCGTGCCCGTCCCGAGGATGACGCCCATATCGCAGGAAGAATCGGCGTAGCTTTTGGTCGCCAGCGTTCCCACCGTGTCGTTGACCAGGGCCGTGACTGAAACCTCCTCGATGCGTTTGCGCCTGAGCGCTTCGGAAAGCAGGGCGACGACGTTTTGTCCCGCGACGCCCGCGGCGGTAAACCCTTTGGTCCAGTTTAAAAGAACCCCGGCGTTGACGGCGCTCTGCGCGACGGGGAAAGAAAAGGTGAACGCCAGATCCCGGTGGTCTTTGGGGTCGAGCCGGTGCTCTTCCAGAAAAAGAGCGACGCCCTCGGCCAGAAAATCGAAAAGCGCCTCCCCCGGTCCGCGCATGACGGTTTCCGGAACAGCCAGACGGTTCACGGCCGTGATTTCAGCCTTGCCCCGGCCGTCCAGACGGACCGCCAGGACGCGCAGGTTTGTGCCGCCCAGATCGAGCGCCAGAAATCGTCCCTGTTCCGCGCCCGTCGGACGGCCGACATAGGAGGGAAGCATTCGCAGAGAGCTGGTTTGCCCGTCCAGACCGCGTTTCATCTCCTCGTGAAAACGGGCGGCGGCGCCTTGTGCGTCCGCGGGAGAAAAGGAAAAAAGATCCTCCAGCTTTGATAAATATTTACGGGTTGTCTGATTCATACGTGGCACGCAAAAAACCCCGTGCTTTTTTGGCGAAAGCGGGCATCCGGAATCGGCGGCGCTCCGGCTTTTGCCGCGTTATATGCGGTACGGGGCGTTTTGGTTATGCCAGACGACAACGCAGTTTCGCCCCTTGTGTTTGGCTTCATAAAGCGCCTGATCCGCCCTTTCGAAAAGGTCAGTCGCGGAAATGGATTGGGTATGATCGGTGAAAGCCACACCGCCGCTGACCGTTATTCGGATTTTTCTCCGGCCGTTGCCAAACTCATGGCTCGCGCACAGAGAGACGATTCTTTCGGCCATGTGGAGCGCTTCCTCCACGCGGGCATCGGGCATGAGCAGGATGAACTCTTCTCCGCCGTAGCGGCTGATCAGTGTGGAGCCTTTGCGCACGTGGTCCAGCATGAGCGCGGCGAATTGGCGCAGAACTTCGTCGCCCGTCAGGTGGCCGAAAGAGTCATTGACGTTTTTGAACTGGTCCAGATCGAAAAGAATGAGAGACAGGTGTCCGCTGTTTCGCCGGAGCTTGGCGAGCTCTTCTTCCACCCGGATTTCATAAAATCTCCGGGTGTAAAGGTTGGTAAGGCTGTCATGAATGACCTTGGAAAACAGCTTCGCGTTTTCCAGAGAAACGGCCAGGGCGGTGCTGAGAACTCTCAATTGCTGCGTTTCGAAAAAGCCGAAGCAACGATCCGCGGGGATTTCAATTGTAACCAGTCCCACCGCGCGCAGAGAGGACCCCACCAGCGGCAGGCATAAACATTGGTCTTCCCCCGCTTGTCCGCTTTCCGCCGGCAGGGGGACTTCTCCTTCCAAAATGAGCGGAGCGACGCCGACCATTTTTTGAGACAACCATTTTCCCAAAACCGTTCCTTCCACGGGGAAAGACAGATTCGGACGGATGGATTGGTTTTGATAAAAAACACCGTCCACTTCCAGCGTTTTACACTGTTCGTCGAGGCTCAGGATGGCGATTCTGGTGCCCTGTGAGAAATCGGCCAGGGTTTCCAGGGCGATGTCGATCAGAATTTCCCTGTTGGTAAAAGCGGTGAGAAGCCGGGTGCCGAAATTGAGAAGAAAGAATTCCTCGTCGAAACCGGAGCCCAACTCGCATTCGGCAAAAACACCGGAGGATTGCCCCGCTGCGGCCTGCATCTGTTTTTCCATGTTGTTCCTTTTTAGCCTTGCGCCTTATGGTGTCGTTCAGGAAAATGAAACGGCAAAAAATTTATACAGCGCTCTTATTTTCCTGCGGGCGGGAGTATAGGACAGGCCGGTCCGGTCTGTCAAAGAGAATCTTTTTTTGGGTTCATCCGGCTGATGCGCACATTTCCTTTTTTCACCTACAATGTTGCAATATCGTTATGTTTGGTAATGTGTTTCTTTCCAATTCAAAGATTCAACGGCATGGTCAGCCGCCGAGTTTACGAGGTCGGCTGGACCAACTTGTTGGCCAACGGTTCTTTTGTTATTTCTTTTGCTGTCTCTTCCAAAGCCTGATGAATCAGATTACGATGTTCGGAAATGACATGATAATTGTCCTTTGTCTCACCATGGGTGCCACCTGTTTCAAATTCTATCGCCTGTCGAAGATGGGGATTTGATTTTTTAGTCAAAAACTGAGAGATGTTGCTAAGATAGCGACCAGATTGGCCGATATCGTTTCCAACACCAGCCTCATACAGACCTTGTTTTACTTCATCGCGATTATAGGTTCTATCTTCTTGGATAATTATTTCCAAAAAAGCTCGGAAGCGAGGAGTCAGGTCGCTTGGTCTTGTCAGTGATTCAATAATTTTATTCTTTAACTCACCTGGCTCAAGATTTGATCTTTCTAATGAAAATGAGCTTTTTCCAGGTTGCTTTTGTTCCTTTTGTTTGCTTTCCTTCTTTTGGATGTAATCCTTTGCTTCAGGAAGTGGAATAATTATTTCGGGATTAATAAAAAGTTCGCCCTTCTGATCAAAATAGGGCGTTAACCGTACACATTCGATATCTATTTCTGATTCACGAAGCCACAACACGGCAGAGATAACCTCTGAGTGGAATTCCTTGGCAACTAAAATTATCCTTTGGCGTTGGTTTAAATCTTCAGGCTCACAGTTGATAAATCCTTCAATTTTGACCTGAGCGTCATCACCATCTGTGCCAAGACATTCAGCAAAATACTTATAGATTTCGTCATGAGAAAAACTGGAGCAGCAAGAGGCATATTTGATCGCCTGCCACTCTACATCTGAACCGGAATTATCCCGCTTTAATTCAATTACGACTAATGCCCCATCTTTATCCACCGCAAGTAAGTCAAGACGGCGGCCAGACGGCAAAATTAGCTCCTTAGATATTATCATAAGGGGCTCGCCAAGTATTTCCGGTGTTCCTGCAATCCACTCTTGTATGTCAAAACGTTCTCTAAGATTGAGTTCACTGTATGTCGTAGCTGGAATCTCAATAAGTTTTTTATTTTCAATATCTACTCTATACATTTTGACACTCCCTTAGCAGAATTATGGCTGTCTTTGCAGACCAATAACTTGTTGGCCAGTTTTTTGGTCAGAACTCCTCGGTAATCCAGCGATCATAGACAGCGCGGACTGCTTGCGGAATCCAGGACTCCTCAAACGGGGAAGTGCCACGCCACTCGGGTTTCCCGCCCGTGTCCACTCCAGTGATCTCGAACGAGCGCTCGTCTATGTCTCCGCACCGGGACCAACATCTCATCAGGAGACGACCGTCCCGTGCCATCCATATGTCCATATTGAACGAGTGGTGCCTGCCAAAGTGGTCTCCTCGACCATAAACCCGCTGCATTCCCCGAGCATCGAAATGATCGATTTCCTCTACCGTCGCTGCCGTTGCGGGTATCTCTGATTCCCAAAATGTCAGATCATCCACCGTCGTGTGTTCTCCTGTCGGCCAACGTCAGCGGTGAACCTCGCCGCGCTTCGCGGCGTAGTGTTCCACCGCTTTGTTAGCCCTTCTCACTTCCCCGATTTTCGTCGGTTGTCGTCCTTGCAGAGCATCTGGCAGTTGGCCGCGTTGGTCTTGCCGCCCTCGTGCCATGGTTTGATGTGGTCCGCTTCCATCTCTTCGATGCCGAACTTCTTCCTGCACTTCACGCACTTGCCCTTCTGCCGCTCGTATGCCTCGCGTTTCTCCTTATCCGAGAACATCCGGAGGTTCAGATACCGCTCGTCTTTCGTCAGCAGATACGGATAAATGCCGGACTTCTTGCCCACCTCGTCATCTTCCATCAACCTGGCGACTTCCTTCGCCAGTTTCTTGGCATCCTGCTTCTTGTCCTTGAACTTGTTGTAAAGCGGTCCCCACGCGACGTGCTTCATCTCGCGGCGATAGTCGGGAAACGTTGCCTTCACCCAATCAATCACCTTCTGAAAATACTCCCAAAGAGGCTTGGCGTCCGCGTCGTGCTGGTGATCCGACATGTATTTGTCAATCTTGCCCTCAGACAGCCAATCAATCGCCGTCTCCAGAAACTCCTGGCGGATCGGACTACCGTTGAGGAACTTGTCGCCGACAGCGTACGCTGGGCAACCCGTCTTGCTGAAATACCGCTTGGCATCCGCTGTCCATGGACCGTGATAGACCGCGTTGCGTAACTCCTGATCGGTGAGCTTCTCCCCGGCGATGTTGATTGTCTTGAACCATTCCAACTTCTCGCTGTCGGTGCCCGAACAGAAATAGATCATGCACTTGTAATTGAGAATCTGCGCCTGCTGATCGTCCTGGAGATTGTGGAAGTAGATGTCTCCGATGGAAAAGTCGCCGTTGACATACCGGCAGACCGCAATCGTCCGCTGTTGTCCGTCAATCACCTCAAAGCCGCCGTCTTCTCTCACCGCCCAATACATTACGTTTAGCGGGAAATCCTTTCGGACGGTGTCGATCACAGCATCGCGCTGTTTGTCCTTGTAAATGAACTCCCGCTGATACGGCGGGCGGATGTCGAGCTTGCCGCCGTAGCCGACGACGCCACCCTCGGCGGGCTTCTCAAGGAAACCGTCGAATAACTCTTTGACTGTGATTTGCTTGAGTTGGATATTCACCGTTTCCTCCGAATCAGTATTCGCCCGTATTTGAGTTTGCCGTTGATGTACGGGCCGTCTTTGCCCGTCGATGACGGAATGCCGGCGAGTCCCCGGATGTTTCCTGCAATCAGACCGACGATTTCAAACTGATCGGGGTTGTGCTTTTCGAGGAATGTTACAGGCACACCCATGACTCCGCTGTAGTCATCTGGAATGTCTTGGACCTTTGCCACCTCTACCGCGTCGTAGTTGTCGTACTTCGGATACAACTTCCGATCAAACTTCTTAAACAGCGGCAAGTCTTCATGGCGCTTCGCGATATCAAGGTTGGTGAACCAGCAGGCGTTGCCCAAACTGCGCCAGTTATTCCCTTGGTCGTCTTTCCAGCTTCTGACTTCTCGCATCTCATAATGAGCAGGAACCATGAACGCCACAGGATGTGAGTAACCGAGCCAGATCTTGTCGTCGCGGATCAGCGTGAAAATCTCTTTGTATGTAAGCGCGTTGTGATTTCCGATACAGAGAAACCGTTTGCCGCTCTCGACAAGCTGCGTCACATACTCCCTGAACAGAGAAAACGGCGGATTGGTGACGACGATGTCGGCTTGCTTGAGAAGGCTAAAGCATTCCTCGCTGCGAAAGTCGCCGTCTAGACTGAGTTCGCGCGGCGTGATCTTTGCGGGGTCCGGAAGACGATGGACCTTCTGCTCACCGCTGTACTCGAAGTAGATGCCGTGGGGCGACTTGTGCTGGCTGAACAGGTCCGGCTTGTCGTTCTGGTAGCAGGTGGTGAGCAGCTTCCTGAGATGAAGCACCTCAAAATTGTTCAGGAAATACTTGAAAAAGTTGCTTACACGCGGGTCGTCGCAGTTGCACAGGACGGTTTTGTTCTTGAAGTGTCTCTTGTAGTGGACAAGCTCCTTCTCGATGTCGGAAAGCTGGGTATAGAACTCGTCCTGCTTGGTCGCTCTAGCGGCGTGCAGGCTTCGGTTTAACGACTTGCTTGGCATTCTACGCGGTTCCTTTCGTCGTCTTTGTCTCTCTCGGGCTAACAATTAATATACCAACTTGGTTTTTTCCGATGTTCGGTGCGATATTACTCTTTCGGGAAAATAATGCAAAGAAAAAAGTGCTTAAATATCGAGCAAAATGAACTTTTGATACTTGGTATTTTGTGTTAATATGCCGCTTGAGCCAAGTTGGGATATTATGGAAAATTTGTCTAGTGTAAAGAAAACGTTGTTAATGAGTATCGGTTGAAACCTTGCATGTGCCTCATAATTATCGGATGCTCTCTTTCAGGAAGCAAAGACCCGGATAGACTTTTTTTGTTAGCGGACGAATAAAAGAAAATTTGTATCCCCGCCGTCCGGTGGCGCTGTCAGACGGTTATTTCAGCACCACGCGGTTTCGTCCGGATTCCTTGGCCTCGTAAAGGGCGGCGTCCGCACGCTCGATGAAGCTGTCCTCCGTATCGGTCGGCATGAAGACCGTTGCGCCCAAACTGACGGTTACCTTCCGGTCGATTTCCGGAAACTCGCTTCCTTCAATGGCTTTGCGGATTCGCTCCGCGCAATCCAGGGCTGCCGCGACAGGTGAATCGGGAAGGAGGATGACGAATTCCTCTCCACCGTAGCGCGCGACGATGTCTTCTTTCCGGCACGTCTGTCGTAGAATGGAGGCAACCCCGACCAGCACCGCGTCGCCCGCGGCGTGTCCGTAGGTATCGTTGATGGATTTGAAATGGTCGATGTCCGTCATGAGCGCGGAAAGCGGATGGCCGTGGCGTTTGGCTTTGGACAGTTCCACATCCATCTTTTCCTTGAGCTGACGTCGGTTGGTGAGGCCGGTTAAGGGATCGGTGTTCATCAGCCGGGTGATGGTTTTGTTGGCGGCTTCCAGCTCCCGGTTTTTCTTGTTGAGCTGCCGGGTCAGATCGGTCAGTTCGTCCGTAAGTCGGGACAGCGTGGCGACCATTTCATGGTCGGTCAGGCGGACGGTGTGCGCAAAAAGGAGATAGTGCCCGTGGATGTTGAGGATGTGACCCGACAGGGAATATTCCAGCGGGCCATTCAATGTAAACGTCAGCTTCACGGGCCGGCAGTCTCCGTGGACGCAATCCCATCCGGCCTGAAGACCTTCCCGAAGAAAAGTATTGATGGATTGGCCGACGGGTTTGTCCGTCAATCCAACGCTCTCCAGGAAGAAGGCGTTGCAATCCAGAATGACGCCTTTTCGGTCCAGAAGGATCATCGCCATTCTGCCGGAAGACAGCAGGTATTGGGTGATTTCCTCCGGGGTCTCCCGCAGCAGACTTTCCAGATCGGTTGACGCGCCTCGGCCTTTTACCATGACTGAACCTGCCGGATGGCGGACGGGGGATCTTCCGCCCAGGCGCCGGCGCCGAGTCTTCGCCAGAGCGTGCGGTCCGTGTTGAAAGCGGCCCCGCCGACCAGAATCTTGACGGAGCTCAGGGCTGGATCGTTCCGGATGCCGGAAATCATGGCCGCGACCCGGTCCATGTTGAAAGGCATGGTCACGGAGATGGCCAGGAAACGAGGATCGGCTTTTTTGACCAGTTTAATCAGCTCTTCGGCGGGCGTGTTCGCGCCGAGAAAAAAGATGTCCCAACCGTCCGCTTCCAGCATATCGGCCAGGATTCTTGCGCCGAGTTCGTGAAATTCGTTGGGAGCGGAGGTCACCACGGCTCTGCCCCGGTTTGCGGAAGAAACAGGAAGTCTGGCGTAAAGGCCGGCCAGGACTCTTCCCACCATGGAGGTGGCCATGTGTTCTTCGGCGGCGCTGATTTTATCCTGTTCCCAAAGTCTGCCGATTTCATACATGACCGGCTGGATCAGGCCCAGGTAAAGCGCCTCCTGCCCGTTTTCCCGCTCCAGAACGGAGCCGGCGATCTTCATGCACAGCGGAAAGTCCGCCGCCAGAAGGCAGGCGCCGAATTTTTTGCGCTCGTCCTTCAATTCCGGGTGGGGTTCCTGCTTGTCGGGAATGAGCACGGAAAGTTCAATCATTCGTCCATGGTTTTTCAGCATCCAGTCGTAAACGGCGTTGATTTCCTTCGACGCTTCGGGGGTGAGAAATGTTTCAACCGCGTTTTTCCAGGCTTCCAGCGCCGGTGGAAAGTAATCAAAGGAAAAGCCGTGCGCGTGGTAGGAGCGGTACACCCAGGGGACGGTTTTGACCAGCAGCTCAAAGCTGTTGAATTCAAAGACGGTGGACATGAAATCGAGGTGATTGCTGTGATTGTCCCGCATCATGCTCATGGGGTTGCCGCCGATCAGGTCGGCGATGCGGGGGTGCTCGGTCATGGAAGCATTGACGTGATCGAGCAGAGAATCCTTCATGCTTCTGTAGAGAGCGGCCGCTTCCGGGCTGATTTGCAAAGATTTCCGCGCATCCTGAATGAGAAGGTTTTCTGTCATGAGGCCTCCCGTTTTTTTTGATGTTTTCCGGCGTTTTTCACGCTTTGATGATGTCAGCGAGCTTTTCGGCTGAAGCGCCGAAGTAAACCTTTTCGCCGATTTTCACAACCGGGCGGCGAATGAGCCGCGGTTCCTGCAGCATCCGTTCGATCAAATCCTTGTCCTGAAGGCTTCCCGGGTCCAGAGACAACTTTTTGAAACTGGGGCTTCGGAAGTTAAACATTTCCGATGGCCGGCTTCCCCGAAGCAGCGCCTTGATCTCGCCGGCGGTAAAGGGGTTTTTGAAAAAATCACGCTCGCTCAGCTCCGCTTTCTTCTGCAAGAGAAACTCCCTTGCTTTCCGGCAGGTCGTTCACTGGTTCCAGCAATAAAAATCGACTTTCATGCGCCGTTTCCTTCGATCAAATTTTAAATTCGCCGCCTTCATAAATCACGGTTTTTCTGCCGTTTGTCAGATGCGCCGTAACGGTTTTGGCCTCCGTGTTGACCAGATCCCAGTGCAGGGCGGAATCGTTGAACCCCAGCTTTTTCTTAAGCGCCGGGGTCAGACGCGCGGGGTTGCCGCTGAACGTGTCGCTGTAGGAGGAGCCCAGTGCGACATGGCAGTTGCCTTCTTTTCCGCCGAAGTTTTCATCGAAGAGCGTTTCCGCCATGAAGCGGTCGATTCGGGAAAAACGCCGGTCCGTGAGGGAAAACTCTCCGAGCCGGCAGGCTCCGGGATCCATGGCGAGTTGTTTTTTCACAAAAGCTTCGCCCTGCGCGGCTTCGACGGCGACGGCCTTTCCTTTGGAAAACGAAATGCGGACATCCTTTACGTAGTTTCCGCTTCGGAAAGAAGGAAGGTTGGCATAATACACGCCCTCGGTTCCCCGCCAGTCCGGAGAAACAAACACTTCAAAGCTGGGCACGTTATGGCCGGAAACCCCCGCCCATTTTCGTCTTTCACCCGGCGTGATCCGCAGATCCATGTGGTCGGATTCCAGATGAAAGGATTGGACCGCAAGCGAGCTGAGCGCTTTTTTGATGTGGCCGACTTCCCGGTGGATAGCTTCCCATTCGGAAACAGGCTCTTTTTTGTCGAGGTAGCAGCCCCGGATCACCTGACGGGCATACTGCGCCATCGGCATTTTGGCCTGGCGCGCCAATTCCTCCGTTGGCAGCAGGCACAGCGTCCAGCTATACTTGCGCAGATCTTCTCTCTGATCGAGAATGACCTTCAGTGGTTTTCGAGCGACCATCGCTTTTCCGATTCTGGCAGGATCGACGTCCCGAAGGTGCGTCAGCGATTCAGGCGCATGGAGAAAGATTCGGCCGTGGATGTGACGGTAAAGCTCTTTGTCGCCGGGAGCTAGAAAAGCCAGTTGTTTCGTGTCGGCTTTTTGGTAAAAGCTCTTTTCCATGCGAAAGGTGGCCGCCATTCGCTGGACGGGATGAACTCCCCTGTCCATCAGTCTGTCGTAGAGAATTTCGGCAAGCGCAAGCGCCGGCCGATCGTACTGAATCAAAACAATGTCATTTTTCTTCAGGGCGGATTTTTTTGCCGTGGCAAGGGCCCAGAGGAGGACATCGGCGTAATGTTCCAGGTTTTTTTCAGACAGCATGTTTACGTTTTCCTTTGTAATCGTTTCGCCGTCTTGGCGGAATTAGTTAAAAAACCATAAGCGAAAACCGGCGGCAGTGTCAATAATTAACTGATTCCGGATAGATAAAAAATCCGCCCGGTCAAACCCCCGCTTGAATTTTGCCCCCCTTCATGGTAGCTTGACCGCCAATGGCACAAAGCCGCTCCTGTTCGGGTCTGAAAGGAAAAATTTGAAATATTATCCGGTGTTTTGGGACATCACAGGGAAGAAATGCGTCGTGATCGGCGGAGGAGAGGTTGCGGCCAGAAAAGTTGAGCGTCTTTTGGATTGCGGGGCGAAAGTGCATGTGGTGAGCCCCCTCCTTGTCCCCGAATTGGCGGATTTAAAAGAACGGGGCCGGATCGGGCACATCGCCGGTGAATATGCGGACGAGTATCTGTCCGGAGCCGCTCTGGTGATCGGGGCGACGGATGACGAAGAAATCAACGCCTCCATATCCCGGGACGCAAAGGCCAGAGGCATTCCCGTCAATATCGTGGATGATCCGCAAAAATGCGATTTTATTTTGCCTTCTTTAGTGGAGAGGGGCGATTTGACCATTGCCTGCGGCACGGGTGGAAATTCCCCGGCCCTGGCGCGGCGTTTGCGGGAGGAGCTGGAAGCCGCCTACGGCGAAGAATACGCGGCGCTGCTGGATATTCTGGGACAGCTGCGGAGCAGGATGGAAAAGAACACCGGGAGGGGCCGGGCCTGGTTCGATCAGTTGATGGCCGCCGGCCTGCTCACCAGCCTTCGGCGGAAAGACACAAAGACGGCAAAAAAAATCGTCCGCGACATTACGGGCGAGGAGGTAAACATTGACTAGCGTGGAAGGGATTCTCTTCGCTGCAGCTCTGTTTTGCTGCGCGCTGGCCACGGCGGGCTACCTGATTTCCCTCTTGGTCCGAAGAGTGGCGCTGGCCAAAATATCCACGTGGATTCTGGCGGCCGGTTTTATGCTCCTGACCCTGAATCTTCTTGTTGCGGCGGTTCACTGGACCGGCTGGAGCAGTTTCGGCTCGCGTCATTTTCTGTCGATTTACGCC
>DAOTJI010000039.1:0-22945 GCA_035448625.1 Smithellaceae bacterium
CGCCCCTGTCACCAGGGCAATTTTTCTTTTTAAAGTCTTCATGACGCCTCCAGAAGGATTGACCGACGTTCCAAGCCTTTTACGGCTGGAAGGCAGAGGATCCTTTCCCGTTTACGTACGTTGTTTGGCTTTGCTCATGGGCATCTCCATTCGGCGCGATCGGTCCGCTCCTCGACGGGATTCATGATGGACAAGCAATACCGTTCAGCTTTGCAGAGTATAGGGGGGAGGGTGTATGTCTGTCAAGTCATTTAGGATCTTTAAAAGCGAACCTGTCGCCGGCAATCATAATCAAGATTTTCTGTGTGCGGTTGAACGTTTGCCGGTACAATGATGTTCTTCTTGACTCGGAAGTTATCTTTGTGTATGAAATCAGTATATAGATATTATATAGTTTTCAACGTCAAAAGCAGTCCTGTCCAGCGTGACGCGGCAACCGGGGCAACCATCGAATTCATGAACCAACCAGGAAATCCATCAGGGGGTAAAGACTTATGAGCGACGTCATGGAATACAAGATGTTCATCGACGGCCAATGGGTGGATAGCGAATCAAAGGAGAGGATGGACGTTATCAATCCGGCCAATCAGGAAATCGTAGCCCGAGTGCCCCTGGCGGGGCCTGCAGATGTGGAAAAGGCTGTCGATTCATCCCGCAGGGCTTTCGAATCGGGAGTCTGGACCAATAAAAGCAAGAGCGAGAGGGCGCGTATTTTAGGCAATATCACCAAGCTGATCTTCAAAAACAGCAGCCGACTGGCCTATCTGGAATCGCTCACTTGCGGTGCGCCCATCCGACAAACCAGTTTGATCGATTTAGGGAGCTGCATCATGTCATTCCACACCACGGCACAGCTGCTCGACCAACTGCCGGAAGTGGAGCATGCTCCCTATCCCCCGTCGGCGCCTCTTCACAGTTTCATGAAACGCGAACCGATCGGCGTCTGCGTCGGCATAGCCCCCTGGAATGTTCCTCTTTCTTCAGCCGGTGCAAAAATCGCCCCGGCGCTGGCGATGGGCAACAGTATGATTATGAAGCCCGCCAGCATCACCCCGATTACAACCCTGGAGTTGGCTCGCCTGGCGAAAGAGGCGGGTGTGCCGGATGGTGTTCTGAATGTTGTGACAGGACCCGGTTCGTCAATTGGCGCCGCTTTGGCAGGCCATCCCGATGTCGGGAAGGTTTCCTTAACCGGATCGACCGAAGTAGGCCGTGAAATTTTCCGTTTGTCGGCGAGCACGATCAAGAAAATGACTCTCGAACTGGGCGGAAAATCACCCCTCATCGTTCTCGATGACGCAGACATGGATGTGGCGATCAACATCGGATTGTCTGCTTTCCTGTTTCATCAGGGCCAGATCTGTTTATCCGGGACCCGGTTGTTCGTACCGCGGAAGATGCAGGATGCCCTCGTGTCGGGCATGATTGAAAAGATCAAGTTGCTCAAAATCGGAAACCAGTTGGATCCTCTGACGGACCAGGGCCCCATCGCCTCCCAGGCACAGCTCAACACCATCGTGCGATATGTAGAGATCGGCAAGAAGGAAGGAGCAACGGTGGCCTGCGGCGGCAATCGCCTTTCCGGTTCGGAATATGATCGGGGCTTTTTCTTTGAGCCCACCATTTTCATGAACTGCAACAATCGGATGACGCAGGTTCGGGAAGAAATCTTTGGGCCGGTTCAATGTGTTATCCCCTACGACGACGAGGAGGAAGCTCTGGCCATGGCCAACGACACCGTGTACGGATTGGCCGGCGGCATCGTCAGCGCCAATGTGGGCCGTGCGCAGAAACTTGCGACCAAGATACGCACGGGAACCGTATTTATCAATATCTATCATCTGACAAGGGCCGATGCCCCGTTCGGCGGATACAAACAAAGCGGCATCGGCACGGAGAAGGCATTTGAGTCGCTGCGAGAGTATAGCTATGTAAAACATATTTGTCAGGATATGACCGCCAACGCCAGGGATAAGTTCTGGAACTATCTATTGGGGATCAAATATTAATTACAGCCTAAGGAGGGTTCTTCGATGAGCATGACACAATACGTCGCATGGGAACACCGCGGCATTCTGGATATAGGAGTTGGAAGCATCAGCCAGATCGGCGCCCACTTCAAAACCATGGGAGCCAGAAGGATCGGGATCATCACGGATCAGGGCCTGGTCAACGCCGGCGTGGTGGATATGGTGAAAGAAGTCATCGAAGTGCAGGGAGCGCCGGTGGTGGCCGGTGTCTATGACAACATTGGACAAGATGCAAAATCGTTAATCATTAATGAATGCCTTCGGTGGTGCGGCGAGAACGGCGTTGAAGGCCTCCTGGCCGTTGGAGGAGGCAGCGTGCTGGACACGGTAAAGGGAATAAAGATTATGCTGGGTTTCGGCGTTCGGAATATCGCGGAAATCATGCGCGCGACGGTCGGAATTCACACGGGACTGGTGGTTCAACCGCTTACATTTCCTCACATTGCCGTGCCCACCACGGCCGGCACCGGGGCGGAATCTTCACCGGGAGCGGTGATTCTGGTCGAAGAAGAAGGTTTGAAGGGCAACATCATGCACCCGCACCTTCCGGCACAGGTCGCTGTTCTGGACCCGCAGGTTACGGTGAGTTTGCCGCCGCGCTTGACCGCGGAAACCGGTTGTGATGCCCTGTCGCATTGCATAGAAGCTTTTTTTGCAAGGAACGCCAATTCTCTATCCGACGCTTTTGCCATTCACGCCATCAAACTGATCAAAAAATATTTGCCGATAGCCGTCCAGGACGGAAAAAACCTGGAAGCACGCATGCAAATGCTGATTGCCAGCAATATCGGCATGCAGGCCTATTCCAAGGCAAACGGATCGGCGCCGATCCATAACTTCGCTCATGCCATTGGCCCCAAGCTGAATATCCCCCATGGACTGGCCAATGCCGTTTTGATGTCCCACGTATTGAGTGTCCTGTTTCCTCTTTATCTGCCCAGAATCCAGGAATTCGCAGAAGCTTTCGGAGTCAAGACCGATGGCCAAACTCCTGAACAAACCTATGGGTTCGTGATCGCAGCGGTGGAGGACTTCAAAAAGCAACTGGGCATCCCGGCGGTGTTTCCGTATAAACTCACGCCTGAAGACAAGGAAGATTTGAGATTTCGGGTCAAAACCGACATCGCCGGCTTCAGGTTCCCGCTTCCTGTGGAAGTAGTGGACATCATTCTGGATCTGTCCTTCAGCAAATGATGGCCGCATTTCGAAAGGCTGCCCGAGCATTTGGGCACGGGATGAGGGTGAAATCAGAACGGGCGCCTGTGACAAGAAGTGACACAGGTGCCCGTTTTGTTTTCAATATTTATGACGCGTCAAGGCAGTGAGGTTCAACGTACATATCCCGAGCTTCTGCAGAAAAGGTCACCCGCCGGTACCCACAGCCCTGGTCTTATGCGCAGACGGGCGGACGCCGGTCCTTCCAGGGCCTGGCCTTTTCCAACTGCGCCGCAAGGCGAAACAGTGTCGCTTCATCGCCGAACCGTCCGATGAAATGGCTTCCCACCGGCAGGTTGTCCCTGTTCCAGGAAAGCGGGACCGACATGGCCGGCTGGCCCGTCGCGTTGCAGATCGGCGTAAACACGGCGTAGCGGGCCGACTCGGCAAATCCCGCGAGCGGATTGTCCGGTTTCGGGTCAAACGAGCCCAGCGGCACGGGCGGCTTGGCCAGCGTCGGCGTCAGCAGAATGTCGTATTGTTTGAAGAACGAGGCGATGTCCCGGGAGACGCGCTGGATGGTCTGGACGGCGATCAGGTAGTCCGCGGCGGTCGAAGTTTCGCTTTGTTCGTAGATGGCCCAGGTCAGGGGCTCCACCTGGGTTTTGGACAACCCCAGCATCTTGACAATGGAAGCGATGCCGGCGAACCACAGGACGACAAAAGCGCGGGTCAGGGTTTTCCCGTCGATGACGGGGGCGGCCTCCTCGACGGAATGCCCGAGCTCTTCGCACAGCCGGGCCGTGTCCTGAACCGCGCGGATGCAGTCTTCATGCACCGGTTTTTCGGTGGGGGCTTTTACGGTAAAAGCGATGCGCAGGCGCCCCGGGTCGGTTTCCGTTTCCTTCAGGAAGGATCTTTTGGCGGGCGGAGCCCAGTAGGGATCGCCCTGCACACAGCCAGCCGTTGCGTCCAGAAGCGCTGCGCTGTCCCGGACGGAAATCGTCAAGGCGTGTTCATTCACCAGTCCGCCGATCATATCGCCGAAATCTGGCCCCAGGGTGATTCTGCCCCGGGTCGGCTTCAGGCCGAAAACGCCGCAGCACGACGCGGGGATTCGGATCGATCCGCCTCCGTCGTTTCCGTGCGCCATGGGGACGATGCGCGCCGCGACGGCCGCAGCCGAGCCGCCGCTTGATCCGCCGGATGAATGGCTTGTGTTCCAGGGATTCCGGGTCGGACCGAAGAGTTCCGGCTCGGTGGTCGGCAGGATGCCGAATTCGGGCGCGTTGGTCTTGCCGACCACAATCAGCCCCGCTCTCTTGTGCCGACAGACGAGTTCGCTGTCATGGTCGGGAACGAGGTCCTTCAGCACCCTGGCGCCGAGCGTCATCCGTACGCCGCCGTAAGACGCGAGGATGTCTTTCAGAAGAAAGGGTACTCCGGCGAAGGGGCCTTTGAGACGCCTTGATTTGGCGGCATTCCGGGCCAGGTCATACATCGGCGTGACCACCGCGTTAAGGGCCGGATTCAATTTCTCGATCCGTTCGATCACGGATTCGGTAAGTTCAAGCGGCGTAATTTCCTTTTTCCGGATCAGACCGGCCAGTTCCGTGGCATCACAATATTTCAATTCCTCTGATAGTGACATGCGACCTCCTTTGCCGGATGATATTTTGCGTTCGATGGCTTGAAGTATAGGGTGGCCGTTTTTGCCCGTCAAGCAGTATTTCCGCAGTTGGCCTGTATTCGCTTGACAGCGGCCCGGGTGTTTCTTATACTCCCGCGCAACCGGAAGGCCGTGGCTTCATCCCTGCTGTTCAGAACGGCTGGCCGTGATCCTGTTTCGGGACGGAGGGACGAAAGTGAAAAAACATCTTTACAGTTTGCTTTGGATGGTTCTGGTTGCCCTTTGCATGATCCGTCCCGCCGCGGCCCAAATGGAAACGTTTGTCCAGTCGGTGGCAAACGCCCACGCGAACGCCGCCCTCCCGCCGGAGACGCTGGGAAGATGGATCCCGGCGGCGTCGGATATGTTCAGGGTCTCCACCGCCGGCTCGGTCGGGGCGAATCCTTACGGTCTGAAATATTCAAACAATCAGTTGATCGTCCGGACGGTCAGCATAGAAAGGGCTTATAACGGCTACTACCCGCCGAACATCCCCACAACCGCGGGATCCAATTACACCATTTACGGCAACAAAGACATCATGAGCGCCTGGGTCACGACGGGCAAGGAGATGACGGGATTTATCGACACCCAGGGTCTGACCGCCCAAACGGTCATCAAGGGACTGGAACGGGGCCTGGGCATGCCCGACGCCGGGACGCACGACGCCATCTTTGAAATGGCCGTGACCGTCGGCGATGCGTATAATCCCTATTTGCTCCGTCCGACGCGGAACCCCGACCCGACGCGGTACTCCACAAATCCGGCGGATCATGGAACAAACGCCGGTTTTCCCGCCACCGCCCAGGCGGCCGGCATCGGAACCGGCGCGGCGGCGGACGCGGTGTATGCCAACTACAAGAAGGCCTACACCGACTGGATGACGGCCAACTACCCCTGGACGCAATTGGGCTATACCTACTACTGGGGCCGGGCGGCCAACAAACCCGAAAACCTCTCGGACGTGCAGGGGATGTCCGAGTTCATCCTGCTGGGCGGCGCGGGCGGCTCCGATACGGCCAAAACGCCCTCCGGCACGAACGAGTCGGGAAATGTGGTCGTCGTCGGCATCTATGCAACACAGTCCTATCTCTATACGAAAAACAATGGAACGACCTTCAGCGATGCCGCGGACGCGCAGTACGGAAACGGCTTCGCCAGCTTCAAGGTCACCGGTCCCTGCAACACGCTCTGGGCCGGAAGGGATTTTCAAGTCGGCGCAAGTTTGAATCCCGCCGCCCTGCCCAACACGATCACCATTGCCGCCGGCGGATCCATTGCCGGCGGGCAGGGCATCCTGGTCGGGTCCCAAAATTATACGGTCACCAATGCCGGATCGATCACCGCCAATGCGGGTGCCAAGAAGTTCAACGTCGCGGGAAGTGAAAACATCGCCTTGCTGTTCAAGGGCGATACCCATGCGGCACCCGGCGCCTTGAAAAACACGTTGATCAATTCCGGCACGATTATGGCTCCCGGAGCCAACGGCACGGCCGTCGCCGCCTGGGCCGGCGATACCGATATAACCAATACCGGAACGATCATCGGAACCGGAACCGGTTACGCCATCAAAACCGGGGCGGGCAACGACACATTGACGGTCAACGGCGGAGAGATCGCCGGCCGAGTCGATCTGGGGACGGGGACGGACAACGTGAACATCCCCGCAGGTTCCAGCGCCAGATTTACGTTTGCATTGAACACCGATGCTCCGTCTTCCGCACAGATTCAATCGCAAAACGTCACGATTGCCGACAACACGACGACGCTGGCCGTAAGAACCACCGGGACAGCCAACATTAAAAACAACGATCAGTTTCTGATTGCGGATGCGACCACGTTGACGGTTGATCCGGCAAAGCTGTCCGTCGTCAATGACCCGGCGCTTCCCATGGTTACATTTTCTCCCCAAACAAGCGGCAGCCGCCTTTTTCTTACGGCGCTTCGCGACACCGCCTTCTATGGAAAAAGAGCCGGCAACGCCTCGCTGGGTTTTGTTCTGGACAGCCTGGCCAACACCGCCACGGGGGATATGGCTTTCGTCCTGGGTGCTCTGGACAGCTCCGGCGATCCGGCGGGCGCCGAGCAGATGCAGCCCACCGTCAACAACGGCCCGATCCAGGCCGGTTTCGGGACCGTCAGCCAGTACACCAACACCGTCCTGAACCGCATTGGACAAGTTGTGGCCGCCCGGACGCAGGGGATCGGCATGACCGGCATCTCCACCGGGGAGGAAACCGTCCAAAGCGGCGTCTGGGCGCAGGGATTCGGCAGCTACCTGCACCAGGGAGCGACGGGAGCAAGCCAGGGCTATACGGCGGATGTCTGGGGCATTTCCTTCGGGTATGACCGATATCTTTTTCAAAATATGATCGCGGGCTTCAGCGGCGCGTTTGCCCGCAACAACATCACGACGGGCGATGTGAACACCCGCACCGACGCAGACAGCTACCAGGGAAGCCTTTACGGCAGTCTGGCCAAAGATGCCTGGTATCTTGATGCCGTCGTGTCGTTTGCCTACAACCGCTATGATGCCTCCCGGCATATCGTCTTTGCCGGAATCGACCGGACGGCCAAGAGCAATTACGGCGGCAATCAGTATTCCGGCTATTTTGAAGGCGGCTATGCGTTTAAAGCCTCGGGTCTTTCCCTCACGCCGCTGGTCTCTGTGCAGGCGATGCGTCTGGAACTGGAAGACTACACGGAAACCCAGGCCGGCGCTCTGAATCTTAAAGTGGACCGCCAGCGGTACAACCTATTTCAGACGGGGCTGGGGGCGAAAGCCGCCTACCCGGTAAAAAGAAACCGTTTACGAATCACGCCGGAGCTGCATGCCAAGTGGCTCTACGACTTCGCGGGTGATGCGCAGCAGGCCACCTCGACCTTCACCGGCGGCGGAGCCTCGTTTGTCACGACCGGATTCGAGCCGCCGCGCTCCAGCGGCAATATCGGCGCAAAGCTGACGATCATGACGGAGGCCAACTGGTCGGTATCGCTCAACTACGATTTCGAGATGAAGCAGGATTTTTACAGCCACAACGGCTGGGTCAATCTGCGCTATGAGTTCTAAAAGCGGTGCCGCGCTTCTTTTAACGCTTTGGATACTTCTGACGGTTGGGTGTGTGGCGCTCTTGCCCCAAAGCCGATACGCTGCGGCGGACCGGATCGCCGCTGCCGCAGGCTTTCAGAAATCCGTCATCAGAACCTCATGGTTTGCCCTGACGGCCTATGTACGGATCAAAAACCCGGGCGGCCCGATTCATGTTTATATTGAAGGAGACGGGACGGCCTGGCTTTCGCGCAACCGCCTGTCTGACGATCCCACGCCCAGAACCCCGCTCGTTCTGGAACTGGCGGCGCTGGATCCGGCGTCAAATGTGGCCTATCTGGCGCGTCCCGGGCAGTATGCGCCGGACGGAATTCCGGGTTGTGACGCGGCGTACTGGTCGGAGAAGCGTTTCGCGGGTGAGGTGATCGACGCGATGAACCGGGCGGTTGACGAACTGTGCCGACGGGCCGGCGCCGGGGAGATTCATCTGGTCGGTTATTCCGGGGGCGCGGCCGTCGCCGTGCTGGTCGCCGCAAGGCGAAGCAACGTGGCCAGCCTGAGGACCGTGGCCGGTAACCTAGATCCTGAAGCGGTCAACCGCCATCACCGGGTGAGTCCTTTTGTGGATGCGACAAATCCGATGGACGTGGCCGCGAAGCTGAGAGACCTTCCCCAGCGCCACTTTGTGGGTTCACAGGACTCCGTCATACCGCCCGGAATGGCCGAATCTTTTTTGAGAAGGGCGGGGAAACCTGATTTTAGGGCGATCACGGTGGTGACGGGCGCCGCCCACACCAGGGGGTGGAGCGAAAGATGGAAAGAACTGCTCGCTTTGCCTGCCGTCTGAAAGGGGGTACGAATTTGGGATTTTCGCTTCTGATCGTCATTGGTTCATACCGGCGTTTGGGAAATTGCGAAATGTTCGCGAAAGACCTGGCGTTGCGCGCCGGAGCGGATTCCATTGCTCTGTTGCGCCTGACGGATTTCGAGTTGAAGCCCTGCACCGGCTGCTACCGGTGCCTCCATCCGGAGCACCGCTGCCGCCTCCAAGATGATCTCTACTTCATCCTCGAGCAAATGAAATCGTTCGACGGAATCGTCTTTTCCATACCGACCTATGTGCTGGGGCCGGTCGGCCAGTTCAAGCTGTTTGCCGACCGTCTGTCCGCTATGGCCGTCTTTCACGACGATTTCCGGAACATTCGGGCGGTCAGCGCAATTTTCGGCGGCATTGAAAGCTGGCGGGGCGTGACGCAGTCGCTGGTGAACGCCGTTATTCGAATGATGGGCTTCAATTTCAGGGGAAGCGCTTTTGTGGAGGCCGCTCTGCCCGGCGAAAGTCTTGATGCCAAATACCGGCCTGCGGCGCAGGGGCTGGCCGACGCGCTCAGGGGAGGCCTCGAGAGTTACTTTCCTTCCGATACGCTGCGCTGTCCCTCATGCGGCGCGGATCTTTTTTTTCACCGGCAACGGCGACTGATCTGCGCCCTGTGCGGAAGTTCGGGCGAGCGCCGGGAAGATGCCTGGCTGCAGTATGAGGATTCGGGGCGGTTTACGACGAAAGGATTTGTCGAGCACTTTGAAGGCTGGCTTAAGCCCAAGGTGGCGGAATACGCCGCCCGGCGGGAGCATCATCGGGCATTGCGGGAGGTTTATAAAAACATCGGGACATGGATCAAAAAGGAAGGGTAGGGTTCCGGCCGCAAAAAACCGCGGCCGGTTCAGAGGGTCCGTTTTGATGGACGAGGATCAGGCCCGGGACGCCTTCAGAATCACGAGGGCGTCCACGGCCACCGGCTTGCCGTCGCGGATAATCAGGGGATTGATGTCGATTTCAGCGATTTCTTCGTAAAGCATTCCCAGCCGGCCGATGTTCACCAGGGCGCGGACCAGCGTCTCCCGGTCAACGGCTTTTTCTCCCCGGAAGGCATCCAGGAGTTTTGCCGCACGGATTTCACCGATCATCTCACGGGCGTCGTCATCCGTGAGCGGCGCGACGCGGAAGCTGACATCCTTCATCGCTTCCGTGAAGATGCCGCCCAGCCCGAACATGACGCAGGGGCCGAAATGCGGGTCACGGGTCAGGCCGATGACGAATTCCCGAAGGCCCTTGACCATTTCCTGAACCAGAACGCCTTCCAGCCGGATTCCCTTTCCCGTGAGTTCATCGAAGGCTCTGCCCACGGCGTCGGGGTCTTTGAGATGGACGCGCACCATTCCCATCTCCGTTTTATGCGTCAGCTCCGGTGACGATCCCTTGAGGACGACGGGGAAGCCGATTTTTTCCGCCTGCGCGATGGCTTCATCGCGGGATTGAACCAGCGCCTCGCGGGGGATGGGAACTCCGGCGGAGGCGATCACTTTCCTGGATTCGTATTCCGAAAGGGCGAGCTGTCCCTTTTGAAGGGCTTTGACGAGCAGCTCCCTGATTTCTTTTTCTTTCTTGCCGGTCATCTCATGGCCTCCCCTGTGGAGCGAAGGCTTGTTTTTACGCAGACGGCGGACGGCGTCCTCTGGTCGGCCACATTCTTTTTCGCAAGAGAGGCCCAATACGTTTGGGAAACGGCAAGAGCCCGCACGGCCTGTTGCGTCGTTTCAAAGATGGGAATGCGGTGCTTGGCCCGAATGGCAATGGATTTGGCGATGGCATTCGGTGTGTAAATGGCGGCGGGCTTTTCATACCGCTCGCAGATCTTCATCAGCTCCTGCAGGCAGTCGATCACAAACGGCTGCCAGACGCTGAGCAGCGGCAGCAGGCCGTCCACTTCGTCCGCGGCCAGAAGAATTTCGAAAATATCGAGATACGTCTGCGGCGGCGCGGGACCGATGTCCACCGGATTCTTGATGTTGAAGACCTGCCCGACCTTTTTCAATTTCTCCTGGGTTTGCGGAGTCAGGCTGACCATCTGCAGACCCGCCTGCACCAGCAGATCCGCCGAAATCCCGCCGAAGGCGCCGGAATTGGTGAATGCCGCGATCCGCTTTCCTTTCAGCAGAGGCATTTCGGTGAAGATCTTGGGGAGCGAATGCAATTCGTCGATGGACTGCAGCCGGATGATCCCCGCCTGCCTGCAGGCGGAATCGAAGATCCGGTCGTTATTGGCCATTCCCGCCGTGTGCGACATGGCGGCCATGGCTCCCTCTCTGGTTTTGCCGACCTTGTAAACCAGAATGGGCTTGCGGGATTTCCGGGCCGCCTCCATGAGCTTGCGGCCGTCCGCGATATTCTCCAGATAGATGCCGATGACTTCAGTTTCGTCGTTTTGAAAATACTCGATCAGGTCCGCTTCATCCACGTCGCACTTGTTGCCGATGCTGACCACTTTGTTGACGCCGGCCAGATCGTAATAAAGTGATTCCATGACCAGGACGGCCACGCCGCCGCTCTGGATGATGTAGGAGATGCTGCCCGGCGACTCGAAAATTTGATTCATCTCGACCAGACTCGGGTTGACGCCGTAAAAACAGCAGAATTTGTCGCGGGTGCTCAGGGTGCCGAGGCAGTTGGGGCCCAGCAGGCGAAGGCCGTTTTGCCGGGCGATTTTGTCGATTTCGCGCTGCATGGCCTCGCCGATTTCTCCCCCCTCTGAAAAACCGGCACTTTCAATCACAATGCGCCGGATGCCTTTGCGGGCGCAGTCCTGAACGATGCCGGGAACGTGGCGCGCCGCCACGATGATGATCGCCAGATCGGGGGCCTGGGGCAACTCCAGCACCGATGAATAACCCGGATAGCCGTTCACCGCCTCTGCTTTGGAATTTACGGCATAGACGTTTCCGCTGTAATGGAGATAATCCTTGAGCATGTTGCAGATGGTGGAGCCCAGATTGAAGGGAGTATTGGAGGCGCCGATGACAACAACCGATTGCGGATCGAAGAAGCGTTCCATAGAATACCTGCCTGAAGTCGAATTTTCGCGGCGGTATAAAACGCAAAACTTGCGCCTTTTGTCAAGCAGGAAATCAAAACCGGATGATTCTGTTTACACCTACGCGCGTTTCAGCCGCTTGGCGGCCGGCTCCAGCATTTTGCGGATGCGGATCCTCAACGCAACGATGTTTTATGTTTCATGGGAACAGGCCGCCGATCCTGCAGTCGTCTCTAGGCGGTTTTGTTTTCCAGGTCTTTTTGGCGCGCGGCGGAGATTTCAGAGACCCGTTGGTCGAATTCAGGATATTTTTTTCTCAATTGCTCAAAGCTGCGCTGGGAAAGCCTGTATATGTCGCAATACGTGATGGCCTGGATGGAGGCATTGCGCTTTTCGTTATGGATCAGGGCCGTTTCACCGAAAGGCGATCCTTCGGATAGGATGGCCACCTGTTGTTCGTTGACCGTCACCCGTACGCTCCCCGAGCTGAGGAAATACATGCAGTCTCCAAATTCCCCCTGCCGGATCACGAAATCACCCGGAAGAAAAACCAGCGGTTCGAGTTCTTCGATGACCTCGTGGATGAAAACCTCGTCCGCGTCCTTGAAAAGGGAAACTTTCTCAAGGATGTCCTTGTTAAGGAACAGGGAGATTTCCAGACGAAGGGTTTGGGGCAGCGTCAGCATGAAATCGACGTTGGTGATCCCCTGCCGCGTCTCCCATAAGTAGTGGTAGTAGTTCTTGACGCGGTCCTGAATGGATGAGGGGATGTGTTTGATGCGCATATAGTTGCGGACTTCCTCCATTTTGGCGTGGAAGTCCGCGCGCGCCGCGTCGATATTAACGATGAGGGTGGCCACATTGCCGATGATGTAGCCGAACATGCCCACTCCGATGATCTGGACCATGATGGTGTAAATGATCTGAAGATTGCTGTTGTGGTTGGGGGAGTAGTCCCCGTATCCGATCGTCGCGATGGTGGTGATGCACCAGTAGAGCGCGCGGATATATTGATCCCCGAAAGACCGTGACGCCTCGGCGGCGCCGATGGCTATCCAGCCCAGGGAAATGAAATGCGCGATGAGCGCAAACCAGAAGAAGAATATGATCAGACGCATGAGCGCGGGCGAAATGTCGATGATTTCCTTGATCACCTTGAAGGTGTAGGGAGCTTTCACCAGCTTCAAAAGCCGCAATACCCTGAAAAGCATCATGATTTGATAGGCCGCCGTTCCTGAAACATCATGGGGCGTGACCAGATCAAACAGCGGGGCAAGAGGAAGGGCCGCAAGGAGGTCGGGGAAAAACCAGGTCTTGAGATATTTCCTGGCCACGGATTTCCGGTCTGCCAGCACATTCAGCCCCTCTTTTGCTTCGGTGTTGAAAATAAGGATGATGTCCAAGCAGAAAAGAACGGTAATCAGCCAATAAAGGAAATCCGTATGGTCGGAGCCGGACACGATGCGATAGGGGATGAGGATGGCTGAAACAAAGACGGCCACAATGATCAAAATGTCCCAGCCAATCTTGATTCTGCTGTCGTGGGGAAGCAAAGGCGCTTTCATTTTTTGTATGGCTCCACGAACGGGAATTTAAAGGATGTGCATGGCTACCAAAAGAACGGCAGGTTGTCAAATAGGGAGAACGATCACGGACGGCCTCTCAAAAGGTCGGCGGGGCGAAGAATAAAAATGGTTCCTTCCATGCATGCAGGCGGCACTCGACCGCGCTTAAGCTTTGGGTGATGTTCTGTCCGGTTTTGATCGGGTTGGCGGTTTGGTTACAGGGTTCCATCCAGGATTTCGGCCACGTCCGCTTTACAGGTCCGGCAGCGCTTTGCCCCTCTGAAAAGGGGTTTGCCGCAGGCCGGACAGTGGTAGCGCTCCAGCTCCGAGCGCGCCCATTCCACGGATCCCTGCTCGTCGCCCAGCGCGGCCACCTTCTCGCGCCACAGAGGAATCGCTCTTTGCATGACGCGACGCCCGGTGGCCAGGCCGAAGTTTTCAATCAGGCCGCACGGCCACCCGTCGCATTGGTGACACGAATAAAATCCCTTTTTCCGGACGCAGTTGCGAATGTCGCACATCGCGCAATAGCCGTAGAGCTTTTCGGGCGGATCGCTTTGCATGCAGCCCAGGCACTCCGTGTCTTCCGTTTTTGTGCCGTAGAGGTTTCCCATGACCTCCTTGAATTTTTCATTGTGATCCCGTGTGGCGATATAAACACCGCAGGCCCCGCAGTAAAGGCCGCAGGGGGCCATCAGCCGACGATCCCTTATTTCCTCTTGCGTCCAGCCTTCCATTGCCGACGTGCCTCCTGTCCAGGATAAAACCTTCCCCCGCCCGTCGGCCGGAGGAAGGTCGGAAGGTTCTTAAAAGCCGAGCGTCAAGCCGATGTAGGGCCCCGTGTAAAGGGTGTCCATCTTATAATCGTTGACGTCCATTTTCTGCTGGAGCAGCCGGTAGCCGGCATGAATGTCAAGAAACGGAAAGGGGGTGAGGGAAAGGTCCGCCATGCCTTCGTAGGAATAGTTGTTGGAGCTGTACCCGCCTCCCGTCAACTGGGCGCGAACTTCCAGCAGGTTGGCCAGGATGCCGATGTGAGCGCCGACGCCGATCATCGGAATCACGGAGTTGAAGGACTTGCTCTGTTCCCCCTGCGCGGCGGAATTCAGCTTGAAATCTCCCGTGGAATATTTGATCTGCGCGATGCCGCCCAGGGAGAAGCCGGCCAGGATATTTTCCATGTTGATGAGGTCGCGCTGGTACCGCAGGTCAAACATGGAATAGGACAGGTTCGAGTGGACGGCGCTTCCCACCGGGTAGTTGATGCCGTTGTAGTTCAGGGCTGTCGTAAGGATGTTGTCCGTCGTGTAACCGAAGGGTGTAAACATCAGGCTGATATGGTTCTTGCCCACGCCTCCGTAAGCTTCCACGGAGAAGGTCGCCTTGTTTCCGACGCCCAGCATGTCTTTCGCGTTAATGTCCGTTCCCTCGATGCCGTTGGCTATCGTCTGGAGATCTGATTTTTTGAGATCGGGGAACCACACGTACCCTCTGGCGCCTATTTCGAAAGCGCCGGCCTCGGCAGCGGCCAGCAGTGAAAAAATAAGCATCAGGACTGCGACCATTTTTTTCCCTTGATTTTTCATAAGACCCTCCGTCCAATCGATGATGGTTTGCAATCTCGCATATTTCCCTGCATCCGTCAATCGGCAGCTTCGTCGAAATTTGTCCGGAATCCCGGCGCTGCCGGGGTCATTTCCGGATGATGCCCCGGAACCGGGCGTATTCCACCATGCGGCTGAAAGCGAAGATGGCCCTCTCCGGCGTGGGATAACAGGGAACCCCCAGCGCGGCGAAACCCTCATGGATATGAGCGATTTCTCTTGCCGTTCCGCCGTAATAGCTGGCAAAAACCGGCTTTTGCGGATGGCGCCGGAAGATGTCGGCGAAGGCTTCGGGAATGTCGAACATGCTCTCCGGCATGAGAACGAAAGTGATCAGCAGGGCGTCAATATCCGGCTGTTCGATGAGGCAGCGGGCGATGTGGCTGGTGGCCTTCTTCGATCCGTGCTGCTCGATGGCGGACCAGGTGTCGATGGGGTTGCGCACCGGAGCCCAAACCGGAATGACCTCGCCCAGTTTTTTCAGCGTTTCCGTCTGCAGCGCGGGGAGATCGACGCCGCATTCCTCGGCGGCGTCCGTGGCGGCGACGCAGCCCATGCCTGTGATCGAGAGAGCGCCCATGCGGTTTCCGCGCGGCAGAGGGAGCTTTTCAAACGCCGCGAGAGCATCGAAAAAAGCTTCAGAGTTTTGCACCCGCTGAAGTCCTGTTCTGCGGCAGACCGCGTCAAATACCGCATCCGATCCGGCGAGCGACCCGGTATGCGACGCCACGGCGGCCGCCCCGGCTTCGCTCCGGCCGGCTTTCATCACCACGACGGGTTTTGTTTTGGAGGCCGCGGCCGCGGCGCGGATGAATCGTCTTCCTTCCACTACGCCTTCCAGGTACATGCCGATGGTGCGGGTTGCCTTATCCCCGGTCAGATACTCCAGCAGGTCGCTTTCGTTGACGTCGCCCTTGTTGCCGATGCAGGCCACTTTGGCCAGGCCGAAGGGCTTGGTGTCCGCGATCCAGCGTGCCCAGCCGGACGAGAAGACCCCGGACTGACCGATGATGGAAACGCCGCCCGGCCGGATCGGATCGAGTCCGACGATGGAGGTGGACATGCCGGCCGCCGGGTTGATCGTGCCGATGCTGTTGGGACCCATGATCCGAATGCCGGCCTTGCGGGCCATGTCGATGATGGTTTTTTGTTCTTTGGCCCCTTCCTCTCCCGTGTCCGAGTATCCGCCTGTGCTCAGGATGATGCTGGTCACGCCTTTGGCGGCGCAGTCCGCCAGCGCGTCGGGCACGGCCGTCTTGGGAATCACGACCATGGCGGTTTCCACGGGCTTGGGCACGTCGCTTACTCTCGCGTAGGAGGGCAGGCCCAAGATTTCCTTTACGGTCGGATTGATGGGATACAGGGCCCCCCGGAAACCGGCCTTTTGTAAATTCCGCAGAATAATGTTGCCGCCCTTGCCCGGGCTGCGGGAGGCTCCGATCACGGCCATTGATGACGGCTGGAAAAACGGAGCGACGGTATCCGGGCTGGGGCGCTTGCGGGCCGATACGGCGGGATTGCCGTCCAGCCTCACCAGTGCGTCAACCGCCACAGCCCCCTGCGGATAAACGATGAAGGGATTGACGTCGATTTCGGCAAGGTCCGGACGATCCGTGATCAGACGGGAAAGGGCGGACAGGGATTTTGCAACGGCGGCGATATCGAGAGGCTCCCGGGACCGGTACCCTTCCAGCAGGGCGGCTCCTTTGAGCCGCCGGAGCATGGCCTGCGCTTCCTTCTCCTCCACGGGGGCGAGGTCAATGACCGTGTCGCGAAAGATTTCCGTAAAAATGCCTCCGATGCCCGCCAGGACAATCGGCCCGAAAACAGGGTCGCGGCGGCATCCCAGAATGAGTTCGGCGCCCGGAAGGGCCATCTTCTGCACCAGGGACGTGAAAGGAATGTCGGTAAATCTTTTTTTCATATCCCGGACGGCCTCGTCCAGGGCGGCCTCGTCCTGAATATTCAGAATAACGCCGCCCCTTTCGGTTTTATGCAAGACGGCTTCGGAACAGATTTTCAACGCGACCGGAAACCCGAGCCGGCCCGCCGCGGCCACCGCTTCTTTCTCCGTGCGGGCCAAAATGCCGTCGATGACGGGAATCCCCGCTTCTCTGAGCAGAGCCGCTCCTTCAAATTCATTGAGGAAGATCGAATTCTTCAAATGGGTAATACCTCCTTATGTTACGGCGCGCACATACCCCAATTTCACGCCGAGACCCTATCATGATTTTGAAATAATTCAACTTGCATATTCATGCCGTTCCTGTATTAAGGTTCTTCAATCGGGTTCATCATCAAGAAGGGGTAAAAAATGCGCCGGGATATCCGGGAAATGATGGAGACCAACCGAATCTGCGCGCTGGCCACCGCGGCACAGAGCGGTCCGCATTGCTCGCTGATGTCGTATGCCGTAAGCGAAGACGGAACGGAATTGTACATGGCCACGGATAAAAACACAAAGAAATACCGAAATCTGGAGGCCAATCCGTCCGTCAGTCTTTTGATCGATTCCAGAGAGGAAAGAGCCAGGCATCACGGGGCGCCCGCCAGGGCGCTGACCGTCACGGGAACGATCCGGCGCGACCTGGATGAGACGGGAAAAAAAGGGATTCGGGAGGCTCTGTGCCGTCGCCATCCCGATTTGAAGGATTTCCTTGCCGATCCATCCGTGGAAGTGATTGTGGTGAAAATCAAATCGCTTCAGCTGCTCGACGGGATCAGAGATTCGTATTTCGAAGAAGTTTGAGCCGTAAAACCGAATGTCGGAGCGGCGCCGGCCCCGGACGGTTTTGCCCCTTTTTTCTTCTGCCGTTGTCCCGGCAATGGCCGGTTCGGAAAAAAGCGCACCCGATCCGGCGGCGGCTTGCCGCGCCTGGAATGGGGTTTTTCATCGCAGCAAACTTCGGGTCATCGGATCCGGAGACATTAAACTTCCTGGAGGAAATATATGTATCAATTGGTCAAGCCGGATAATGTTGTCGAAATCCTGGAGAAAACCGTCGCCAAATTTCCCGGGCGGCCTTTTCTGGGAACGAAAAACAAAGCACTTAAACAATATGACTGGATCTCCTACGCCGATTTCGGCAAGCGCGTGGATCGCGTGAGAAGCGGATTGAGTCAACTGGGAATCCAAAAGGACGATGCCGTCGGGATCATTTGCAACAACAGCACGGATTGGGCGGTGTGCTTTTTCGCCAATGCCGGACTGGGAGCGCGATTTGTTCCCATGTATGAAGCGGAGCTGGCGGCGGTGTGGAAATACATTATCCAGGATGCGAACGTCAAATTGCTTTTCATCAGCAAGAAAGCCATTTACGAAAAAATCAAAGATGCCCTGGCTTCCATCCCCTCCCTGCAGAAAGTCATTTTAATGGAAGGAGACGGTCCGGATACGCTGGCGGATCTGGAGAAAAAGGGCGCGGAGCGACAGGTCAAGAGCATTTATCCGGAGTATTCCTCCGTTTGTATTCTGATCTACACCTCCGGGACGACCGGCGATCCGAAAGGCGTCCTTCTTTCCCACGGCAATATCACGAGCAACGCCCATGCGACCTCCGCCTGCTTTCCGGAGTTAAACGAAAACGATGGATCGCTCTCCATTCTTCCCTGGGCGCATGTTTTTGGTTTGGGGGAGCTTGTGGTGTATTGCCTGCTGGGCGGATCGATCGGTCTGGCGGAAAGCGCCGCCACCATCTCCGAGGATATTATGCTGGTCAAACCGACTTTTCTGACCGCGGTCCCGAGGGTTTTCAACAAAATCTATGACGGACTGTGGACCAAAATGAACGAAGAAGGAGGGCTGGCCAAAGCCCTGTTTGTCATGGGGGTGGAAAGCGGGAAAAGAAGACGGGAGCTGGCGGCCCAGGGCAAATCCTGCCTGATGACCAATCTGAAATTCAAAATCGCCGACAAGGTTGTTTTTGAAAAAATTCGCCGGAAGCTCGGCGGACGATTAAAAGGGTCCATGACGGGAAGTGCCGCCATGAATCCCGAAATATCCCATTTTTTCTGGGATATGGGCATACCGCTGTACGATGCTTACGGACTGACGGAGACCTCTCCCGGCGCCACGATGAACCGTCCGACCAAATACAGAATCGGCAGCGTGGGTCCGCTCATGGGCATGTGCAAAATCGTCATCGACAAGTCGATGGTCGGGGAGGATGCGCCCGACGGAGAGATTATCATTTACGGTCCCAACGTCATGCTGGGTTATCACAACAAGCCCGAAGCCACAAAAGCCGTGATGACGCCGGACGGAGGATTCCGGACCGGAGACCGCGGCCGCATGGACAAGGACGGCTTCCTGTTCATCACGGGTCGGCTCAAAGAGCAGTTTAAACTCGAAAACGGCAAATATGTATTTCCGGCGGGCATCGAAGAAGACATGAAGCTCAATCATTATATCGAAAACGCCATGATCTACGGAGAAGGCCGCGAATACAATATCGCCATCGTCATTCCGGATTTTGCCGCCCTGGATAAGTGGGCCGCAAAAAACAATCTGCCCAAGGATCATGCCGAGCTTTTGCAGAGGGAGGAAACCAAAAAATTCCTGGAAAATGAAATCCTGAACACGCTGAAATCCACTTACGGCAGCTACGAAATTCCCAGAAAATTCATTTTTATCGAACAGCCCTTCTCTCTGGAAAACGGTATGCTGACCCAGACCATGAAACTCAAGCGGCGCGTTGTTTTTGAAAAATACAAGGATCAGATTGAAAAGCTCTATGCAAGGTAACTCGCGCCGGGCGTGTGGATTGCAAACTCCGGTGTTCCGTTCTGAAATTCCGGACGGAGCCTTCGGCGCAAGGTTGGAAACGGAAAACCTCACCGCCCGCAGGGGAAGTGAGGTTTTCCTTTTTTCTGCCCAAGGGCGATGAGGAGTTCAGATCAGATTTACCGCCATCCGGTCGATTTTGGACAGGGGCAGTTTTTTCAAGACGGTGCCGGAGGCCCACCGCCAGTCCTGGCAGCCCCGGGCAGCCGGTTTTCCGTTGAAGCGAAATCCTTCATAGACCTGAAGCGTTGCGCGGAAATGCGTGTAGGCGTGGTCCGCGGAAGCGATCTTTTTCCCGACACGGATGACAAGCCCCAGCTCTTCGCCGACCAGGCGGCCGAGACCGGCTTTCGGGTTTTCATTATTTTTCAGGAAGCCGCCCGGCAGTTTCCACAAGGACGCCAGCAGGCCCGAAGCCGGCCGCTGAACGATCAGAAGCCTTCCTTCCCGGTTCCGGAGGACGGCGGCAACGGCCTGGCGGTGAGGAATCGCGGGAGGCTTGCGCGAAACGGGAAGGCGGTCCTGCAGACCAAGGCAATGGGCCAGGCACATCGCTGCCAGGGGGCAGGCGCCGCAGGCCGGATTTTTCGTACGGCAGATCGTTGCTCCCAGGTCCATCAGGGCCTGGTTGAAGTCGCCGGCGCGTTTTTCCGGAACCAGCGTGACGGCCCGCTCAAAAAAATGCCTTTGTTCTACGGGATCGTTGATGGGGTTGCCGACGGCGAAAACGCGGCTTAAAATCCGGCGGACGTTGCCGTCCACGGCCGGAACGGCCCTGCCGTATGCGATGCTTAAGATCGCGCCGGCCGTGTATGTGCCGATGCCGGGCAGCGTAAGGATGTCTTCGAGCGTATCGGGAATTCGCCCGCCGAATCGGCCGGCGATGAGCTTTGCAGACTTGTGCAGATGCCGGGCGCGGGAATAATAGCCCAGGTTTTCCCAGGCTTTGAGCACGTCCTGCAGGGGGGCTCTGGCCAGGGTGAGGACATCGGGAAATTGCTTCAGAAAGCGCTCATAATAGGGAATGACCGTATCCACCCGGGTTTGCTGAAGCATGATTTCGGAAACCCAGATCCGGTAGGGATCGTTCGTCTCCCGCCAGGGCAGCGCCCGTCCGCGGCGTCGGTACCAGGCGAGGAGGCGGCGCGCCAAGAGGCCCCCGGTTTCAGGCGGTTTTTTCGGCATGGGTTTCTAATGAATCAGCCGCGCAATGCGGTTCCAGCGGACGTTTCGTTCTTCGCGGTCCCACGACCAGTAGAGAATGGCGGCCTTGCCCTGAACGTCCTTGAGATCGACAAATCCCCAGAAGCGGCTGTCGAGGCTTTGATCGCGGTTGTCGCCCATCACGAAAAGCGATTTTTCCGGAACGATTACCGGGCCGAAGTTGTCGCGCGGCTGGGCCTCGGCCGGGTAGATTGCCTGGTCGGTATAATGACCGTTGGGATCCGCGTAGGGCCGGTCATTGATGAAGAGTTTCTTGTTTTTCATTTCAATTTTGTCGCCCGCGACGCCGATGACGCGCTTGATGAAATCCTTGGAGCGGTCTTCCGGATAAATGAACACAATGACGTCCTCCCGCTTTGGATCCGTGACCGGGATGATGGTGGTGCGGAAGTACGGGAGCTTGACGCCGTAAATGAATTTATTCACGAACAGGTGATCGCCGACGAGCAGCGTAGGAATCATCGAGCCGGAGGGAATCTTGAACGCCTGCACGACGAAGGAAATGATAAAAGCGGCAATCAAGAGCGCAGTCAGGATCGCCTCGATGAATTCCCGGATTTTGGTTTTGGCTGCCGCCGGTTTTGATGGTTTTTCTTTCATGGTCCTCCCCAAAATGGTGTGTCATTCTCTTTTTGCACAAAATTGCGAGGCCCGGTCAGGGTTCCACGCGGTAGTTGAAAGAAGCGATGATATGCAGACGCGACAGGTCGTACTGCTTCGGCAGCGGCTGGAAAGGCGCAGCCGCCCGGACCACCTCCAGCGTTCCGGAATCCAGATGAATAAAGCCGGAAGAAGTCATCAGGGCCAGCTGGGAAAGCCTGCCGTTTGCCTCAATCGACATTTTAACCACCACCACTCCTTCTTCATCCTTCCGGTATGCGGCTTCGGGATATTTCCAGATGCGCATGATTTTTTTCTTGACACCCGAAAGATAGGCCGCATATTTGATGTCGGCAGAGCCGATGTTTACCGTGTCCTCCCTCTCGCCCGCCGGGACCGGCTTCGCATCCCCGTCGTCCTTTGGAAGTATTTCCCCGGTCGAAGCCTCTTCCCTTTCCGGATCGGCCGGCGAAGAAGGCGTGATCTGGACGGTGAAGGGCTGCCCCGTTCTTTCCCGGTCGCGCAGATCGACCATGCTGCTCGCGCCAATCAGCGCGGCATGTCCCATCAGGGAGATGATCACCGGCAAAAGAAATACTTTTTTCGCGTTCATGGTCTTTCGTTCGCGGGACAGATCATATATGGCATTTGCCTCAAAATCAACAATATGATAATCAAAAAACCGATTTTAAAACACGGCGAAGCCGATGCTGACGGATGAAGACTACATGAACATGGCGCTCGACGAGGCTCGCAGGGCCTTCGGACGGGACGAAGTGCCGGTGGGCGCCGTTGTGGTAAGCGGCGAACGGCTTCTGGCCGCGGCGCACAACGCGCCGGTTTCCGCAGGCGACGCGACCGCGCACGCGGAGATGATCGCCATTCGCGAGGCCTGCCGGGTGTCGGGCAACTACCGTCTCACGGACGCGCGGCTTTACGTGACCCTCGAGCCCTGCCTGATGTGCGCGGGAGCGATCCTGCAGGCGCGGCTGGCGCGGGTGGTGTTCGGCGCGCGCGATCCGAAGGCCGGTGCGGTGTTTTCCCTGTATCAGGTTTTGCAAGACAGCCGTTTGAATCACCAAGTGGAGGTGACGGAGGGAATCCTCGCGGAAGCTTGCGGAGAAATTTTGAGTAGATTTTTTAAGGAAAAGAGGGTAGAAGGCGCGTCGAGGAATGCATGAGGCGCGGAGAGATGTCTGAGAGGCCGAAGGAGCACGACTGGAAATCGTGTGTACGCCCACAAAGGTGTACCGCGGGTTCGAATCCCGCTCTCTCCGCCATAAATAAAAGGTAGGGGCGCGCCGGACGGCGCCTCTGCCGTTTTTTTGAACCGTCCGCCATCCGGAGAGTTACCGAAGTGGTCGTAACGGGATCGACTCGAAATCGATTTAGGGGCC
>DAOTJI010000040.1:0-22517 GCA_035448625.1 Smithellaceae bacterium
AACGCTCCTCCAGCCTTTGCTTCTCCGCCTCCGCACGCTTCCGGTCGGTGATGTCCAGAATCACGCCGTTGAAGATCAATCCATCCTCCATCTCGATGGGTGCAGAAATCCCTTTCAGATATATCTCTTCGCCGGTCGGTTTGATGTAGCGCCCTTCGAAATTCCACTTGCTGACGGTGCGGATCGCTTCGTTGATGGACTCGAAAAATCTTTCCCGGTCTTCCGGGGCGACGCAGGCGGAAAGTCTGGGAAAGAATTGTTCTGGGTCATGGGGCAACCCCAATAGAGTCTGGGCGTTTTCACTGACGTAGTTGAGCCTCATGTCTCCATTGCGGCGGGCGAAAAATTGATAGACGCCGCCGGGCAGGTTGCTGGTAATTCCTCTGAACCTCTCTTCGCTGAGCCGCAGGGTTTCTTCCGCCCGTCTGCGTTCCGTGACGTCACGCGTGAAACCGCGAAATCCAATGGGTCTGCCCTCTGCGTCTCTTTTCAGGGATACGGAAATTTCGTTAAAACCTTTTGTCCCGTCTTTTCGGATGATTTCAACTTCCAAGGATTTGACCGTTTGGCCGGTTTTGTAAATCCGGTTGAAGACCTGATATGTTTTTTGGGCGTTCTCTTCGTCCTGATACTGCCGGTTGTTCATGCCGATCAATTCCTCTCTGGAGCAGCCGGCGATTTTGCATTCCGCGTCATTGGCAAAGGTATAATTTCCGGCAAGATCAAGTTCAAAATAGCCTTCCACCATCTGCTCAATGATCGTCCGGTATTTCTCTTCAGCCCGGCGAAGATCTTCCCGGGCCTGCTTCTGGCCGGAAAGATCGATGATGGCCCCCCTGAATCCTACAGGCTTTTCCTCTTCGAGGATAACGCTCGTAAAAAACGCGCAGGGAAAGGCGGTGCCGTCTTTGCGAAGCGCCGTGTATTCGGAGAAAGGGTCCTTTTTGTCTCCACGCAGCAGCGCCTGAAGGTTTTGGGCGGCTCTTTCCCGGTCGTCCGGGTGAATCATCTCAAAACCGTTCAGCCCCTTTTCGTAATCCGCCTGCGAAAAACCGAACATCTCCCGGATGGCGAGATTGCCGGAAAGGACATTGCCTTCGAAGTCGCTTTCGAAGACCGCGACCGGCAGGAAGTCCACCAGTTCCCTGTGTTTTCTTTCGCTTTCCTGAAGAGCTTGCCGCGTCTTCAACTGGTCCGCAAGCCGTTCATGGGCCATGCCCAGCGCGTCGTCCCGCGCGCTGAGCGCCAGGTTCAGCGCGCCGGCCGTGGTAACCAGCGCGAAGATCAACTGAACCAGGTTTCCAAGGTGTGATTCCACGAAATAGGGGGAAGGCAGGAGGTTGAAAAACCCCAAAAGGGCCAATCCGAAAAGCGCGGCGATGCTTACGGCGGCAACCCAAAACGTCGCTTGCTCCCCTAAGAGCAGTCCGGCGATCACCGTCAGCACCAGGAAGAAAACGGCATTGATGTTGTGCACTCCTCCGCCCAGCAGGATATTGACGCCGAACACCAGCCACACGCCGGCAATCATGAGGACGGCGGCTGAACGGAGCTGACCGCGCCGCATCCAAAGCTTGGCCGCGATGAGCGTCGCGAGCAGCGCCAGCAGCATCGCGGCGCTTCCCGTTTTCTTTTGAAAGATGAAGACGGTGGCAATCAGCCCGAGACCCGTCAGGATGGATAGAATCAGAATGATGCGGTTCAGGACGTCGCGGCTGACATTTGCCTTGAATCGGTTGAAGCCGTGGCGGTCTTCCAAGGATTTGGGCCCTGTTTCGGAGGGATCGCTCATCGAAGGTTCCTTCATCGACCGGGGACGCCGGATGGAGCCGTCAGGGACGATATTTCAATGATCTGTGTTTTATCGAATCTAACGGATGCGCCGGGAAATGTCAAAAGAAAATCGCAAGCCGGTTTTACGTGCGGTGACCGGCTGCCGTGGTCCGAAGCTTTGGCGGACGGGCCGCGAGCGCCAGGATACAGCAGACAAAAATCAGCGCCGTCGTAAGGGCGAAGGGCCAATCATAGCTGCCGGTCGAATCGTAGAGAAATCCGGTCAGCAGAGGGCTTGCGGCGGAAGCCGTCGTGACGATCGGCGTGGTCCAGCCGACGATTCGGGAAAAATTCGCGCGACCGAAGTAAGCGCCCATCGTGTGCGGCAGAAGGACGATCATTCCGCCGAAGCCGAGGCCGGTCAGGATGGAATAGAGATAAACGAAAACGATTTCCCGGGCGTTCATGAGCGATAGGATCCCGAAGCCCAGACAGGCCATGAAGACGGCCGCCAGATGTCTTCCCGAAAAACGCATTCCCAGGATTCCGCTCAAAAGCCTGCCCAGGATGCTCATGCCCAGCATCAGCCCCAGAGCCGTAGCGGAAACCATGGGTGAATAGTTCAAGTCCTGCAGATAAGCAACCTGGTGCGTGGTCAACATGGTGGTGGCAAACAGCAAAACGGAAAAAAGCACAAGCAGAATCCATAGCGCGGGCGTGCGAAGGGCGTCGCGCACGCTCCAATCCTCCCGGGTGTGATAGACATGGCCGGTCGCTGCTTCTCGCCATTGCTCAAACTGTTCCTTCGATGCGTGTCCGTCCGGAAACTGGCCTTCCTCCTCCGGCATGTTGCGGATCAGCAAACCGGCCCCGACAACGCCCAGGATCAGGTGAAGGAAGGCCAGTGTCGCCCAGGCAAAGCGCCAGTCCAGTCCGGAAATCAGCAGGCTGATGAACGGCGGCAGCAGAAAACCGCCGATGCCTCCGGACGCGAAGAGAAAACCAAGCGCCAGGGACCTTTTGCGGATAAACCAGTGGTTGATGACGGTCGTGGCCGACAGGAACTCGGCAAAAGCGAGCCCGAGGCCTCCCATGAAGCCGAAAAAGAGATAAACCTGCCAGATTTCTCGAACCTGGGACATGCCCAGAAGACCCAGCACCGCGATGACATTGCCCAGCACGATGTTTTTCCGGGCTCCGAAACGGGCGAGCGTGACGCCCGCCAGCGGTCCCAGCATGCCGCCCATGATGAGAAACAGCGTATAAGGTCCGGACAGCACCGAGCGGCTCCATCCAAACGATTGACTCATCGACGGCAGAAAGACGCCGAAGGCATACGTGACATTTCCGCAGATGGCCCCGTAGGCCAGCATGACGCCCGCCAGTGTTGTCCAGCCCGAAAAATGAGTCCGCGGTGACGGTGATGAATGGATCATGCAGATCCCTGATGGAACGTCTTTATTCGCTGCAACTATAGGAAGAACGCCTGCACCTGTCAACAGATAAACATAAGCACTGGATATCATAAGGTTTATTTTGCATATTCAAAGAGGGATAAACGCGTTACAATAGAAGGCAAAACGGAACCGCCCGCAGGAGGGGCTTCGTAATCAGAGGTTTAAAAAATGACAGGATCGGATGTTTTGGTGGTGGTCGGCCACAGCGGTGTGGTGATTCCGCCGGAGGTTTCTCTGGAGGATTTGACGGAGGAGTTTACCGCTCTGCTCAAAAACGTGGACTGGTACACCCAGTGGCTGTATGACTTTCGTGATATCCTGGGAAACCGTCAGCTGGTATTTCCCTACTGCAGTATTCTTTTGGACGTCAACCGGGATCCTGCGGACCTCGACGAGTGCGTGCCGGTCCGGGATGTTTTCGGCCGCCCGATTTACCGCAGCGCCTACGAGCCTTCGCCTTCCATGCGGGCGGCCTGGTCGGACAAGTACCTGAAACCGTTTCACCGCGGCATCGAGGAAAATATTTCCGCAGGCGCCGGTCTGCTCTTCGACGGTCATTCGACCGTGACCGCCCGCGGCGTGGCCCCCAACCAGATCGACCTGATGAATTTTCAGCAGACGGACCGCGAAGAAAAGGCGCTGTACTACTGTCCGGACGTCATGGTCGAGACGTACGCCGAGGAGCTGCGCAAGCGCCTGCCCGACACGCTGGTGACCGTGAACGCTTCGGAATATGTCCTGGTGCACGGCCATATCTGCGCCGCTCACTCGGTCAATGCCCTCAAGCGGATCGGCGCGCGCGCTCCCGCGTTCATTCAGGAAACCAACGAAAGCCTCTATAAGAACAGCGACGGGACGCCGAATGTCGCCCGGATCAACCGGCTCAGGCGGGCGTTTGCCGAATCGCTCATGCAGACGCTCCAGTCGCTTCAGGAATCGCAGAAAGTGACGATGATCGATCTGCACCTCGGCAAGCAGGTGTATGACTATGACTGCGGCGTGCAGGCGCTTCAGACGGTGATGACGTATTACGGCGTGGAGGTGGACCGCGACGAGCTGATGCAGACCCTGGGCACGACGGAGGAAAGCGGCACCCCGCCCAAGGCCATGATCGCGGCCGCGCAGCACTTCGGATTCGAAGTCAAATCGGGAACGCAGTGGTCGCTCAACCAGGTGAAACAGTTCGTGGACGCGGGCACGCCGGTCATTGTTCTTCTGCAGGCCTGGGCGGACCGCTACATGACCCTCGACGACTGGCGCAGCGACTGGGACAACGGCCACTACGCCATCGTGATCGGCCTCAACAAGGATGTGCTGCTGTTCGAAGATCCGGCCACCATTCGCCGCACCTGGTTGCGCGAACGGGAGTTCCTGGCGCGCTGGCACGACATGGATGTGAAAACCGGCGAGAAATACGAGCATTTCGGCATGGTGCTCCTGGGGAAGCAGCCGGCGAAGCTGTCGCTGGAGCATATGGATTAGCGCTTCGGGGTGGCTACATTTCCACCCGCGTTACGATTCCCTGGAGGCGGCTGGGCGGCAGCTTGCTGAATTGAACGAAATTGGGCGAAATCCTTTTAATCAGGCTGAAGACGCCCCAGAGAGGATTACGCGTGACAATATCCTCCACGCCGTAAAAGATGACCTTTTCCTGAATGCCCTGCTCCTTGATCAACGCCTCGATATCCAGAATTTCCCGGTAGCCGGCTTCCACTTCGAGCGCTTCGAGGCCCGGCCCCAGATCCTGCTTTCGGTGAACCTCAACGCCGAACGGTTCATCCGTTCGGTTAATCGAAATCAGAATGTTGCGCTCGTAGATGATGTTGCTGCGGAAGATGGTATGGACGATGTAAGGGGAGATCATCTGCCATCCCCGGCAGAAAAACAGCGCCGTTCCCAGAATATTTCTGCCCTTGGCGTAAATCTGCTGATAGCTGATGAAAAAGGTTTCCCAGTCCAGGGGGCGGAGCGCCTTGAAAAGGCGTTTCTGCCCTTTTGTCCAGATGAGAATCACCGTCAGGGGGACGGCGGCCAGGATGAGCGACCAGTAGGCGCCATGCGGCAGTTTGCTCAGCGTGGCCAGAAAAAACATGAAGGCGATGGCGGTGATGAAGACGGCGGCCGGCAGTTTCCATTTTATCTTTTTAATCTGAGAAAAGATCAGGATCATCATCAGGCCGGTGATGGTCATCGATCCGGTCACCGCCATACCGTAGGCCGCGGCGAGATTCTCCGATTTCTGGAACAGGAGGATCATGAAAATGACCGCGACCATGAGCCCCCAGCTGACAAACGGAATGTGGATCTGCGATTTGATCCGGCTCGACGTGTAGTCCACTTTCATGAGCGGCAGGATGCGGGTCGTGATGCCCTGGTAAACAATGGAAAAGGTTCCGCTGATGATCGACTGGGAGGCGATGATCGTGGCCAGGAACGTCAGCAGGAGAAAGGGGATGTAGAGAAACGACGCCTGATGCTGCACCATGCCGAACAGCAGGTACTTGACGTCCGGATGGGTGACGGCAAAGACGCCCTGGCCCATATAGTTCAGGAGAAGCGCGGCAAAAACAAAGTACCAGGCATGCAGGATCGGTTTTCTGCCCAGATGGCCCATGTCGGCGTACAGGGCCTCGCCGCCCGTTGCGCACAGGATGACCTCGGAAAGGACGAAAAATCCCGCCAGTCCGTTTTCGGATAGAAAGGCAAAGGCGTAGTAGGGATTTACGGCCTTGAGAATGCCGGGCATGGCGGCAAGGGAGACCATGCCGGTGAGCGCCAGGCAGGAAAACCAGACGGCCATGATCGGCCCGAAAATCCCCGCGACTTTGTCGACCCCCCGGGATTGAATGGCAAAAAGACCGATCGCGATGAGGATGGCGACCAGCATCAGGATTTCCCCGCGCACATTTTCCAGGCCGGGAATCAGTACGATGCCTTCCACGGCGGACAGGAGGGTAATGGCGGGGGTGATGACGCCGTCGCCCAGCAAGAGGGAAACCCCGACAAAGGCCAGAAATCCGGCGAAGGCCAGTTTGCGTCCGGGTTTGAGCGCCCTCCGCAGGATTTCGCGCAGCATGATTTCTCCGCCCTGTCCCTTGTAGGACAGGCTCATGGCCAGCCAGGCGTATTCGCCCGTGACGAGAATCAGCAGGGTCCAGACGACGAGGGAAAGAATTCCCAGAACGCTGGCCTCGGTTCTCGGCGTCAGCGCAAAGACGACGGTCAGCGTATAAATGGGGCTTGTGCCGATGTCGCCGAACACAATACCCATGGAACGGACGACGCCGCTCCAGAAAGGTTCCCGATGATGGCTTTTCACATTGCCCCTCTCTTGAAGTTGAGCCTGCCTTACCACCGAAAAACCGGGCGGTCAAGTGCGGTGAAAGATCCCGGAGCCGGGCTTTTTTGCTTCTTTTCCATGATGGTCGCGCTTTTCGAATGATCATTGACAGACAGCCGGATTCTTCCTATAGTCGGTTTCAAAGACGTTTGATGTTGCATCGTTGACACTTTACTTCAGGGGGCTTTCATGAGCGCACCGCTTTGCATCGCAAAATCCGGGGAAAAGGAAATCGTTCTCTTGCCCGCCATGGCCAACCGCCACGGGCTCATTACCGGCGCAACGGGGACGGGAAAAACCGTCACGCTGCAAAAGATGGCCGAGTCCTTCGCGTCCATCGGCGTGCCGGTCTTTCTGGCCGATGTCAAGGGAGACCTCTCCGGGATCGGGGCGGCGGGGGTTGCTTCCGAGAAATTGATGAAGCGGCTGGAGGCGATCGGCATTACGGAATTTCATCCGCGCGCCAACACGGCCGTGTTCTGGGATGTGTTCGGGGAAAAAGGGCATCCGGTGCGCGCCACCGTGTCGGACATGGGGCCGATGCTGCTGGCGAGGCTGCTCAATCTCAATGATACGCAGTCCGGCGTGCTGACCCTGGTTTTCAAGATCGCCGACGACAGCGGCCTGCTGCTTCTGGATCTGAAAGACCTGCGGGCGATGATGCAGTTTGTGGGCGACAACGCAAAACAGTTCACCACGGAATACGGCAACATTTCCGCGGCGTCCGTCGGCGCGATTCAGCGGGGGCTGCTGACGCTGGAGGAACAGGGCGGCGATCGATTTTTTGGCGAGCCGATGCTGAATATTGCCGACCTGATGCAGACCGACGCCGAGGGGCTGGGCGTGGTCAGCGTGCTGGCCGCCGACAAACTGTACAACAACCCCAAGCTTTACTCCACCTTTCTCCTGTGGATGCTGGCCGAACTTTTTGAGCAGCTGCCGGAAGTGGGGGACGTCGAAAAGCCCAGGCTGGTGTTCTTTTTTGACGAAGCCCATCTGCTGTTCAACGACGCGCCGGCCGCTCTTCTGGAAAAGATCGAGCAGGTGGTGCGGCTGATCCGCTCCAAGGGGGTGGGGGTCTATTTTGTGACGCAGAATCCGCTGGACATTCCGGAAAGCGTCCTGGGGCAGCTGGGAAACCGCGTTCAGCACGCCCTGCGCGCCTTCACGCCGCGCGATCAGAAAGCAGTGAAAACGGCGGCGGAAACCATGCGGCCCAACCCCGCCTTCAACACGGCGGATGTGATTATGGAGCTGGGCGTCGGGGAGGCCCTGATATCTTTTCTGGATGAAAAAGGGCGCCCGGCGCAGGTGGAGAGGTCTTTTGTGATTGCGCCCGGTTCCCGTCTTGGCGTACTCACCGATGCCGAACGGCGGTCGGCCATTCAACGGTCTACGGTTTACGGGCACTATGAAAAAGCGCTGGACCGCGAATCCGCCTACGAAAAGCTGCGGTCCTCCGCCGCGGATGCAAAGGCACCGGCGCAGGCCAAAGCCGGCAAAGGCGAAACCGGCAAACCGCAACCGGCGGCTGAGGGCGGCGGCATTCTGGGCGGCGCCGTGGGAGATTTGCTGTTCGGACGCACGGGGCCGCGCGGCGGGAAAACCGACGGCCTGGTTCAGGCGTCGGCCAAGAGTCTGGCCCGGACGATCGGGTCAACGGTCGGACGCCAGATTGTCCGCGGGATCCTGGGATCTCTGCTGGGCGGGAAAAAATAGTCGCGCCGCACAACGATCCGGCCGAATTATTTTTTTGCCGGTTTCTTTTTGGCTGCCGGTTTGCCGGCGGTCTTTTTCACCGCGGGTTTCTTGGCTGCCGCCTTTGGGGCCGCCGGTTTTTTGGCCGCCGGATTCGCTTTTTTTACCTCCGTCTTTTTCTTTGGCGCTGCGGCCGCTTTTTTCGGCGGTTTGGGCCCTTTGTTGATCATGAGCTCTTCGCAGCAGATCAGATCGGCAAAAGCGCATCCGCATTCCTCGTCCACAATAACCGAGAGTCCGCATACTTCGCAATTCAAAACATCACCGGGCTTTACCTTTGACATCTGCACTCCCTCCTCGTTGTTTGTGAGTTTTTCCTTCCGATCCTGACCGTCCGCTCGTTGTTTTTTTAGTGCAAAACCGGTTTTCTTTCAAGCGTTGAATTCACGGGGGCGTTTTTTTTGTGCTCGCCCGCGGCGCCGGGCCGCCGGGTCGGGAAACGTCAAAGCGCTTTAAATCAAAGGACATCTTGACTTTACAGGGCTCTCTGGTATGATTTTCGCCCGAAGGGGGGGCACGGCATGAATCAGAAAATGAAGAACCTTTTGCAGATTACGCCGCTGAAGATCACGCTTTTTGTCATCGTAATCGCGCTGGCGCTGTTTTTGACGGACTTCAAGTTTCTGCGCCTGGTGGAGCTCAAAACCCTGGATTTGCGCATTGCGTCGCGCGGCGACCTGAAGACCGGCGGTGAAACCGTCATTGCCGTCATCGATGAAAAAAGCCTGTCCGAACTGGGTCGATGGCCCTGGCCGCGAACAACGATTGCGCAGCTGGTCCGGAAATTGAAGGAGGGCGGCGCCAAGGCCGTCGGCTTCGATATTGTTTTTTCCGAACCGGACATCAACACCAATCTGAAAACGATCGACGCGCTTTCCGCCGAAATGAGAAAAAGCGGCGTCGCCGATTCCGGCGTCGTCAATCTGCTGCGCAGGAAAAGAGCCGCCGCGGACACGGACGCGATTCTGGCTTCCGCCATGAAAGAAACCGGCAATGTCACGCTGGGGTATTTCTTTCATTTTGCGCGCAAGGGGTCCGACCGGGAGCTGGCTCATTTCACGGCGCAGCGCATCGCGGAAAACGCACGGCGCATCGAAAACTCCCGCTATCCGATGGTCAATGCCTCTTCGGGCAAGCCCAACGATGCCTACCTGCCGCACGCTTTCGCTCCGGAAGCCAACATTCCCGTCCTGTCCGCCGCGGGCCGCAACAGCGGCTATTTCAACGCCCTGCCGGACAGCGACGGGTCGAACCGCTGGTCGCCGCTGGTGATCGTGTTTCAGAACAACTACTATTCGTCCCTGGCGGTTTCCCTGGTTCAGGCTTATCTCGATTTTCCCAATCTGTCGCTGAACCTCGAGCCCTTCGGCGCAAAAAGCGTGGTCATCGACGATATCGTGATCCCGACGGATGAATCGGGGCAGCTGCTGATCAATTACATGGGGCCGCCGCAGACGTTTCCCCATTACTCCATCGCCGACATTCTGGCCGGCCGGCTTCCGAAGGACACGTTCCGCGACAAGATCGTGCTGGTCGGCGCGACGGCCATCGGCATTTATGACCTGCGCGTGACGCCTTTCTCCTCGACGTTCCCCGGCGTTGAAATTCACGCCAATGTCATCGACAATATTCTGCACCGGAACTTTCTGATCCACTCCTCCGTGACCCGTTTCATCGATCTTTGCTCGATACTTCTTTTCGGATTGATTCTCGGGCTTTTGATTCCCCGTCTGCGGCCGATCCCCGGCATGATCGCCGCTTTTCTGATGATCGCCGCTTTTGTCGCGATCAATTTCTTTATTTTTTTCAGCTTCAACACCTGGCTGAATCTCATCTATCCGCTGATCACAATGGCCACGATTTATCTGGGCATCACGATTTACCACTATTTCAAGGAAGAACGGGAAAAGAAGAAGATCCGGGGCGCGTTCCAGTACTATCTGACCTCTTCGGTCATCAATGAAATGCTGAAGGACCCGGACAAACTCAAGCTGGGCGGCGACAAGAAAGACCTGACGGTTCTGTTTTCGGACATTCGAGGGTTCACCACGATTTCTGAAAAAATGACGCCGGAGGAGCTGGTCGCCCTGCTCAATGAATACCTGACGACCATGACGAATCAGGTGTTCCATTACGACGGGCTCTTGGACAAATACATGGGCGACGCCATCATGGCGGTCTTCGGCGCGCCGCTGGATCAGCCGGATCATGCCTTGCGGGCCTGCCGGACCGCGCTGGCCATGATGGAGGAGCTGCACAGGCTGCAGGAAAAATGGAAGGCGGAGGGGCGCCCCGTGTTCGACATCGGCATCGGGCTGAATTCCGGCGACATGGTCGTGGGCAACATGGGATCGGAGATGCGTTTTGACTACACGGTCATGGGAGACATGGTCAACCTGGGTTCCCGGCTGGAAGGGACCAACAAGGAATACGGCACCAATATCATCATCAGCGAGTTCACCTATGAAAAGGTGAAAGACGCCATGTGCTGCCGCGAACTCGACGGCGTCCGCGTGAAAGGCAAGTTGAAACCGGTCAAAATCTACGAATTGCTGGGCGAGAAAAAGGATGAGGCGGCCTTCAAAGAGCTGCTGGAAGGCTTTGCCAAAGGACTGGCGCTCTACCGGGAAGCGAAGTGGGATGAGGCGATTGCCGCATTCGAGGGCGTTTTGGCCTTGCGGCCCAACGATTACCCGTCGAAGATGTACGTGGAACGGTGCAAAAATCTGAAGGAGAACCCGCCTCCCGAACCGTGGGACGGCGTGTTCGTCATGACGAAGAAATGAGCCCGGGAAGCGAACAGAAATACCGCAGCTGGGTGGAAGTGGACCTGGACGCCTTTGCCGCGAATCTGCGCGAAATTCGACGGTTGATCGGTCCCGGCGTGGATTTCCTGCAGACCGTCAAGGCCGACGCCTACGGCCATGGCGCGATTGAAATATCCCACGCCGCCCTGCGGGCGGGCGCGCGGATGCTGGGCGTGGCCAATGCCGACGAAGGGGTTCAGCTCCGGGTCAGCGGCATTGAAGCGCCCGTGGTGATTCTGGGGCCGTCCATTCCGTCGGAAATTCCGGACATGATCAAGTACAACCTGACCCCGTCGGTTTCCGACGCGGGATTTGCCGGGGCGCTCGAAAGCCGGCTCGCCCGCGCCGGCCGGAAGCTGCCGGTCCATGTGGAAGTGGACACGGGCATGGGCCGCGGCGGAACGATGCACAGCGAAGCCCTGGATTTGATCGAACGCATCCTGGAGTTGCCCCATCTGATTCTGGAAGGTCTGTTCAGCCATTTTGCGGCCAGCGAAAATCTGACCTCCTACAACGAACGGCAGTGGAGATTGTTTTCCGATCTGCTGGCGGAACTGGAGCGCCGCGGCATCGCCATTGCGCTGCGCCACATGGACAACAGCGGCGCGATTCTGAATTATCCCGGCCTCAAGCTGGAGATGACGCGGCCCGGCATTATGACCTACGGCATCTACCCCTCGGAAGAAACCAGAGGCAAGGCTGTCCTGGCCCCTGTCATGTCCTTTAAAACCACGATCGTGCTGATCAAGGAATTTCCGGCCGGCTACGGCATCGGCTACAACCGCACCTACATCACGCAGGAAAAAACCCGCGTGGCGACCATCCCGGTCGGCTACGGCGACGGTTACCCGTTCCTTCTTTCCAACCGCGGCGAAGCGCTGATTCAGGGCCGGCGCGCTCCGGTCATCGGAAGAGTGTCCATGGACATGTGCACGCTGGACGTAACGGACATTCCCGGCTGCGCCGTGGGAGATGAGGTGGTCCTCTTGGGCCGGCAGGGGGACGAATACATCAGCGCCAATGAAATCGCCGCGAGGGCCCAGACCATCAGCTATGAAATTCTCTGCGCCCTGGGCAAGCGCGCGCCGCGCGTTTTCCTGCAAAAAGGGCAAACCGATGCGGTGGAGCCGAGGCTGCGCAGAATCTTCATTCCCGGCGAGGAAAAATCGCTGGCGCGCATCGACAACATCATCCGCCAATGCTTCCAGACGCGCACCCGCAGCGAGGAGCTGGGCGACGCCATCTATTATGAAATGTTCGAGACGCTCTTCGGCAAGGAAGACCGGCAGCTCGAGCTGCGGTCCTGCTTCCGCTACGACATCTCCATCGCGCAGATGCCCTGGGGAGGGGAGCCGCGGAAGCGAGCGGACGCCTACTTTCAACTGCGGACGCACGTCGAATACCGCAAAACGATCCGCAGCGACGTGTTCATGATCGGCTGCGCCTCGGACCGGGGACAGCTCGAGGCGCTGATCGAGGACGAGCACTGCGAGTACCGCTGGATTCTCGGCGGCGACGACCTGGTGGTGGAGCGGGATTTCACCGTGGAAAAAATGCGCATCGACGGCGATGACATTCCGATCATGCGGGCTGCCAAGACCGCCAGGGGTTACGAAGTCTGGTGCGGGAGCGACAAGCTGAAGCCCAAAATCAACCGCGAAGTGAAAATTGAAATGGAGATTCTCACCAAGAAGGCCAAGAGCAACCGGAGCTTTCCCGTGTATCTGCTCTATCCGACGCGCGGTCTGGAGATCAACTTCCATTACGGGCGGGCGGGCCTGAAAAACGTCCGGGCGGAAACCTTTTTTGCCGGCCGCCATCCGCGGGCGGACATCCGGGTCAGCCGCGACCGGTCCATCCATATTCGGATCGCCCCCGAAGAATGGGTCTTTCCGACGAGCGGCGTGATTTTTATCTGGGACCTATAGCGAAAGGTTCAGGGCTCAAATAAATTCGCACCCGCAAAACCGTTTCCGGCCTGCTCACGGTTAAAGACTCGGCAGCGCCTGCCGACGATACAATGACTCAATACGGCAAAGAATCAGTGGAAACGGTATAAACTTCATTGCCGTTGCAAATGGTATCCCCGGATTTTTCGCTATGCGGATAATGGTGCGAGCCATTTGCAGGCGCTCATCACCGCCACGCGGTCGATCTGCCGCCCGCGCCGGAGATTGGCGACAAGCTGAATGGCCGCCGCGTCGGGCATTTTTTTTCGATCAAGCGACCAGAAACGGGGCGGGCGAATCGTCGGATGTCTTGACTTCAATCAGGTGCGTTGCCTTATTTTTACGGCTCAGCGTGAAATCCGCCTCTTCGCCGTTTAAGTCCTGTTTGCCGAAGATGGAGCGGAAATTCCGCAAACCGTGAGAAGATTTTCATTACATTTCGAGCCGACGTCAAGGAGATTGACAGGAACGGAGCGCTTCGGCAACCGTAAGCGCAAGCAGGCGGGGCTAAAAAACGGACACGCCGGGTCTTTCCTTCAGCGCTGCGTGGAATCATAAAAGATCATCTGGACAGAAGGGCGCCCAATATGCTTTTTCTGCCCTATGCGGACAGCGTCATCGACTAAGATTTGAGAGGATGGATTGAAATGGAGCACAGCGATTTTGCATCCGTGGTCTTTGCGGGCGGCGGGTCCCGCTGCGCCTGGCAGGTCGGTTTTTGGGAAGAACTTTCCCCTTTTTTGAAAAACAGGCCGCGGGCGGTCGGTGCCGTGAGCGCCGGAGCGGCGATGGCCTGCTTTGTCTTCTCCGGCAAAGCGCCTGCCGCCATGGATTATTTTCAGAAGATCACGGCGAAGAATCCCAAAAACTTTTATCCGGAAAACCTGTTCAAAGGCGTGCCCCTGTTTCCACACCTGGAGATGTACCGCAATACGCTCCTTTCGGCTTTTGACGGGAATGCCTTGAAAACCCTTCACCAGGGGCCGGACGTTCGGATTCTGATGAGCCGACCGCCCAGGTGGGCTGGACCGGGTCTGGCGGTCCTGCTGGGTTTTTTGTGCTACCAGATTGAAAAGACTTTTTCTGCCCCTCTGCATCCGACGCTGGCCATTCAAATCGGCTTTCGGCCGGAAATCGTCTCCGTCCGGAGCTGCGGGACGCCGGAGATGCTGGCCGCGTTGATTCTGGCCTCTTCCTGCACGCCGCCTTTCACGCCCGTCCTGCGCTGGAACGGCGCAGTCGCGCTCGACGGTGGGCTGATCGACAACGTGCCCTACCGGGCCGTTGAGCATGTCGGCGGAAGGACGCTCTTCCTTTTAACCCGCAGCTACCGTCGTCAATCCCTGCCCTCGATTCCGGAGCACGCCTACATCCAGCCGTCCCGGCCGATCGTCATTTCCAAATGGGATTACACCAATCCCGAAGGCCTTCTGGAAACCTATGAACTCGGCAGACAGGATGCGCGGCGCTTCCTGCAATCTCAGGAGACGAGCGGATGATAAATCCCGGTTCGTCCGCCGGCGCCTTGTCCCGTGCAAAAAACCTTTCCGGCGCTTTTACGACGACGGCTGATCTTTTGCTTTCGACTTCGGGTAAACCTGCGCCAGGATCGGCTCCAGATCGGCCTGGCCGCCGATGAAGTTTATGGGATACTTGAAGCCGATTTTGGCCAGCCGCTTCATGCCGGACAGGGCGCGGGACACTTCCTGCGGCGGAAGGGCCAGCGATATTTCGTCGTCGGCCACCTGCCCCATGGCGCGCTCTCCGTAACAGGGAATGGACAACTGCGGCTTGTTCGTCCGGTAGCACTCTCCCAGCGAATCGGCGCAGGCGCCTTCGCCGATGAAGAAAAACCGGAACCTTTCGTATTTTTCCTTCTGCAGGCCGCAAAGCAGCATCATCATTTGCGCGGGATTGCCGTAAAACAGGATCACGTCCGGCTCGAATTTCCCCTTCGACAGCGGGGCCAGAGCGACGGCTTCGCCGACGGGAACGCGCGGCGTTTCCTGCTGCTGCAACAGGGCGTCTTCGGGCGTGGCAAACCAGGTCGTGGAAAGCATGGCCGCCTCTTCCCGCATGCTCTTTTCATGGGCATGCTTCACGCCGTGCAGCCGCAGACACCGATGGTTCATCGGATCCTTTTTCGTAATGCCGACGGTCAGGCCCTGCACGCGGGACCGGAACACCGCCTGGCAAAACGTGGAGAAGGCCGGCACGTGATACACGTTTTTGATTTTCTCCAGCTCTTCGAGCTTCTCAAACCGCTTGAAGGCCAGGGGTTCCGTTTTCAACCGCAACATCTTCACGAATTCATCGCTTACGGCTTGCCAATCCATCGTTTGCCCCCTATTGAAAAGTATTTAAGACTCTCCCTGGATCTTGTGAATGAAACAGTACAACGGCCAAAAGCCCGCAATCAAGCCTTTTGTCGCGACGACAGGATGACACGGCGGGACGCCCCTCTACTGAATGGTGATTCCTCCGTCAACGACAATGCCGGCGCCGCCTTGAGTTTGTCATGGGCCGGGAAGACGCCGGCTGAGTCGGCTATGGTTCGGCTTTTTGCGAAACGGTGCTATAAATCGTGTTGCACAGGTCGCCTCCATCGGCCCGGGTTGTCTGGATCGTAAGCGAGGCCCGGCCGTCCGTCGCCGCCAGAAAATATTCGCGGTCGATGGCCATCACCGCCTCGCAAAGCTCGCGCGATGTATTTTCCAGACCAAACGGGCACCGCTTGCCCCGAATGTGAAAAAAATCGTCGGAAAGAGCGACTACATCAACCGTGGAAGGATCGAAGTTTTCGGCAAAGGCGGCGGCAACGGTCGAAAGACGGTTGTCCGGTAATTTGTTTTTTGCCCTGAGCCCCAGCGCCCGTCCCTGGCGGCCCAGAGCATCTTCGATGAGGGGCAGGGCCTCCCGGCCGTACTTTTCATAAACCGCCTTGATCAAAAGTCCCTGTGCTTCCGTTGCGTTTTTCGGCAACATCTTTTCCGTTGAACCGCCCATGTCTTCTCCTTTCTGAGTCCTTTTTTCCTGAAAAGGGTGTTTTGTATTCCTTTTACGGCTTCAAAAACAAATTCCATCCCGCCCACAATGAACCGGGAATCAGGTCCAGCGCGCCGGAAGCTTCCGCAACCGGCGTGAAACCGCAGGCGTCGCAGTTTACGGTTCCGCGGCTTTTGACGTAGCAGCCCCGGGTGACGGTGCCGTCCGGATCCACGTTGACGAGCAGATTCTCATGGCAGCGCCAGCGGTTGTCGATCATGGCCCGAAGCCGGGCGGATGACTGACAGACCGGATAACCCTTTTGCTTGAGCTTAAGCAGTGTTTCGACGGCGGTGCGGCGTTCTTCCGGCGCCAGGGCAAGGTCGTCTTCGCCGAGGCCGTATGGATAAAAAAACTGAAAGGTCATCCCCCTCACCGCGGGGAGGCTTCGGACCTGTTCGGCCATCCGTTCCAGGTCTTTCCAGTTGGCGCGATTGATCGTGCAGTGGACAAAAACACGGGGATGCCCCGTTTGCTTCAGGCGGGAATAAACGGCGTCAAAGGAGCTGCTGCGCAGATGGTCATGCGTTTCCTTCCATCCGTCAAGACTTACCCAGAGCGTGTCGGCGGGAATGTCCAGCGGCAGCGTGCCGTTGGTGGTTACCGCCACGCGCATAAAACGCCGGCGGGCGTAGGCCACCAGGTCGTGCAGGCGGTAGCCGCCGTCCTGCCAGAGTAGCGGCTCTCCGCCTTCAAAAACGACGATGCGCGTTCCGAGGCGGCGCAGGGTCTCCAGGGCGTGGACGGCCGTGTCCCGCGACATATGGTCTTGTTCGGCGTTCGGCCGGAGGTGAAAGGGGCAGGCGCGGCAGGACAGATTGCAGCGGTGCGTCACCTTGAAGCTCGCCAGCAGCGGGATGGACTGCCCGCGGATTTTCCGCCGCCAGTAAAATCCCGCCAGATCGATCGGCCAGGGAAGACGGATGCTTTTCATGGGGTGTGCATCCTGCCCGATTTACGAAATTTCCTCGATCCCCAGCGGATATTTCGAGAGCACCTCGCAGCCGTCTTTCGTGATGACGATGTCGTTTTCGTAGCGGAAGCCGATGTTCTCCTCCGGCGCGGCGTACTGCATCGCGCAGACGACCATTTCGTTTTCCCGGTAGACGTGGTCCTGATCCGTCCAGTAGGGCAGCGCGGGGTTGACGACGGCGCCGATGCGCCACTCGTCGCCGAATAGCCCGATGCCGTGTTCGCAGGCGGGCTGGATGAAGTCGCCGCAGCCGCGCGACTCGGCAAAGTCCATCATGATCGCGGCCAGCGTGCCGGGCGTCGTCCCCGCGCGGTAGTGGTCGATGACCGTCTGAACGATGGCGACAAAGTTGTCCGCATGCCAGCGCTGGCGCCGGGTCGCCGGGCCGATCAGGTAGTTGTGCGAATGATCGCCCAGCGCCAGTTTGAACATGGCGTGAAAGTCGAGCATCAGCGGTTCTCCCGCGCCGATTTCCTTGGTGGTGGGCGGCGTGCAGGCGCCCAGCCCCGTCCGGTAACCGCTTGCGATTTCGTTGAGGCCGGCGAAATTCCACTCGGAGACGCTGCCGGCGCGGCGCATCGCCGACGCGGCGATGCCGGCGATCACGGTTTCCGTCATGCCCTTGTAGCCGCCGTTTGTAAGCGCGGCGCGGGCCGCCTTGTGGCCTTCATCGACGATCAGCGACGCGGTGCGAAAGCGCTCGATCGTGCCCCGGTCCTTGATCAGCGACAGGGCATCCACGATGTCGTGTGAATTCACCCATTCAAAGCCGTCGAGCGCGTCCTTGAAATGCGTGTACTCCCAATGCGAGAGATTTCCCTCGGCCGTGTAGGTGGAAATGCCGTCTTCAAAACCCAGGCGACCTTTTTGGATGCCGAGTTCCTCCCGAATATAGTCCGCGACGGCGGACACCTGGTCCATGCCGCCCATCGGGCCGTAGGCGCGGACATGGTCGGGATCGAGCCAGGTTTCGTCGGCAATGCGCAGGGCGTCGACGACAAACGTAAAGAAGACGGGCTGACCTTCGGGCGGAATGATTACGTAGCTGCGCCAGGGGCAAAACGTATCCAGAACAAAGCTCATGGTGCGGATGCGTGAGCCGAGATACACGTCGATGCCGCGCCGGGCCATCTCCGCCTGAATCGCCTTCACGCGGCCGGGATTGTCGATATAATATTTGTCGTTGGGGTCGAGTATTCGGGGCATGCTGCAGTCTCCCTTCTAATACTGTGTTGGAATCTTCGCGAGCACCTTGTTGAGACGGTCGGCGACGGCGGCCAGCTTGAGCGCTCGGGCCAGGTTGCCCTTGAGCTTGAGCTTGCCGGTCATGAGCGCCTTTTGCGCGCCCAGCTCGGCGCGGGAAATCCGGGCGAAGGTTTCGTAGTCGCCGATGATGCGGAACTCCGCCTGCGGCGGCTCGCCCGAGCCGGTTTCCACCCGGGTGACTTTGCCGTCCTTGCATTCGACGAACAGAAATTGCTCGCTGCCGCCGGGGCAGTTTTTATAAATGTTGGACATGGAGGTGGTGACGTTGTTCATTTTTTCCGGGGTGAGTTCCGACTGAAGTCTTTTGAGCGCTTCATCGCGCCAGGACGGGCTTAAATAGGCCAGTAAAGACATGCTGATTCCTCCTTATGATGGTTTCCGGCGGCCGGAGCGAAAACGGCTCCGGCCGAATGGATGTTGCGGGCGGAGGGACGTTCAATTGCGGCTTGAAGCGGCTTCCGTCATTTGGCTGAAACGGACCATTCCGCGCTGACGTCGCTTTCCAGGCCGCTTCGGTCAACGGCGGTGACGACGTAATTCCTGCTTTTTCCCGGGGCCAGCGATCCGTCCGCATAGGAAGCGGTTTTCGTTTCTGCGATTTTTTCCGCCCCGATGAATTTTTTCTCGTAAACGATGTAGTGAGAAATGTCCGTTTCCTTATTGGGCGCCCAGGACAGGAGGGCTTTTCCGGATTCGTACTTTCCCCGCAGGCTCTCGGGCGGCCGCGGCCGGGGTTTGGTGGTCACGGCGACCGTGTCGGAAAAGTCCGACAGCAATTGGTCGGCGTCTTTGGCCTGGATCCGGTAACGATAAGTCGCGCCATCCTTTAGGTTGGTATCCGTGTACAGGGTTGTGGCGGTTTCGCCGATGCCGGAGAAGTTGTCCCTGTCTTCAGCGGCCCGGTGGATCAGGTAAACCTGAATATCCTTTTCCGGATTGGCCTGCCAGGACAGAGGCGCTTCCTTGACCCGGGAAGAGATGCCTTTCAGGCCGATCGGTTTTTTCGGCCGGGGTTTGGTTGTGGCTTCGGCCAAGGCCTGTTTGCTTTGCGCATCCACCTTGTTATAGGCGGTCAGCATGTAGTAATAGGCGGTCCCGTCTTCCAGGGCGTTGAAACCCCGGGACTCGTCCATGTAGCGGTTGTTTTCGCGCCCCGGGATCTTCTTGAGGAGTTCATATTTCCCGGCTTTCTGAGTCGATCCGAAAATATAATAGCCTTCCACTTCCGGCTGCTGCGCCGCCTGCCAGGTCAGCTCGACTTTTTTGACCAGGCCGCTTTTGGCGGCGAATTTTTCCGGCCGGGGCGGAATGTCCCGGGTGGTTGCGGCCACGGCCGCGGAAGGACTGGTCTCCGTCTTTAAATCATCTTCCACCGTGATTGTGTAATAATAGGGAGTATTGTCGCCCAGGCCTTCCAGGTCGGAGTATTCGTAGAGGGGACCGGCCTCGGCGGCGCCGATCCTTTTGATTTTTACGAAGCCGCCGTCGCTTTTGGTGGAGCGGTAAATATTGTAGGCGGCGGTGAAGGGGGACGAAACGCCCGTCCAGGTCAGCCGAACTTCACGGATCAGCTGGCCCGCGGCCTTTAGGGACGTCACCGCCGGAAGCGTCGTTCCCTTGACGGGGTGGCTCAATTCGCTTTCGATGCCCTTGGCGTTGTATGCGGCCAGGCGGTAGTAAAACGTCTGTCCGTCGGGCAGTCCCGTCGCGCGGTAATAGATCTTCCCGTCGCCGCTGTCGGCAAGATCGCTGAGCTGCAGTTTGTTCACTTCCTGATAAGATCCTTCTTCTTCAGCGGCGCGGTAAATTTTGTACCCGACCAGCGGTGAAGGGTCCGGGGATTTGGAGGGATTGGGCGCCCAGACAATCAGAATGCTCTTGGCGCGGCCTTCGGTCTTCAGAATGATCGGAGAATTGGGCGCGAAATCCGTCCGCGCGGATACGACGGGCGTGTAGTCGCTGAGACGGCTCAGCCGGTCGTATGCCCGGACTCGGTAAAAGTAGGAAGTGTCGTTTTCCACGTTTTGATCGGCGAATTCCGTTTTATCCGTCTGTCCCAGCATGGCAAACGGGCCGTTTGCGTTCAGGGCACGGTACACTTCGTATCCGGCGGTCGCGAAGCCGACAACGGGCTGCCAGCGCAGGATGATTTTCTTGTTGCCCGGGAAGCCTTTGAAATTGACGGGAGCGCCGGCCCCCGGTCCTCCCGCTGCGCCGCCGGGTGCGGACACGCTTTCGGACCCCGCGCCGCTCTTGGTCAGCACCGCGGTAATCAGGGAGGCCAGCTTTGCGATTTCCGCGGACAGCGCCGATTCGCCCTGCGCCCGGACCTGGGTGCTGTATACCTCTTTTCTTTTGTCGATCTGGACCAGGCCGCATTTGACGGTGATGGCGGATCCTCTCTTGGCGACGGAGCCGACGACAATAAAATCAAGCCCCAGCCTCGAGCCGATGTTGACGACATTGTCCAGTTGATCATTTTGCTGAAGGTCGTTCAGGCTCAGAAACGTTTCCAGGTCTTTCCGGTCGAGGATGGAGATGGAGGGGTTTCTGCTCAGGTTGCTGATCAGGGCGTTGGTGACGCTGGTTCCCAGGCCCGACGCTTCAATGTTGGCCGTCCCGAAATTAAACACGGACAGCTTAAATTCCTGTGCGTGCAGGGTTCCCGTTTCCGCAAGGAGCATCAGCAAGAATAAAACAGCGCCGGCAAGAATTCTCTTCAGCAAGTTCGGTCTCCGTATTAATTGAATTCGTTGATCATTTCAATGAGCTCCGCCGATTTTTGTGAAATCGGCGTAGAGATGGTTTTCAATTTTTCATCGAAAATGGCATCCGTGTATCTTTCCGTGGCCGCCTCGTAATTCCGGCGTTTTTGCAGGTCCTGTCCCTTGTTGAAATATTCCACTTCCAGACTCTGGAAATGCTTGAGAACCGAACGGCCCATTTCCGCGATTTTCTCTTTGGCCAGCTGGTCCAGCACTTCGCCCTCCGTCGGCAGTTCCAGCGGATCCGCCTTGATGCCCGCGATCGCCAGCCCCTCTTGATACTTGTCTTCCTTGACCATTTTCCCAGAAATGGTATTCGCGATGATTTCACCCGACTGCGTGTCCACCAGCTTGTAGGAGATTTCCAGCATGGCGTTGATTCTGGCGGTACCCTGCTTATTGGGCAGGAACTGGTAGTTCGGTTTTTTGATAGTCCGGGCGGGAGCGTTTTTAAGATCCTCCGCCGACGGTTTGGGATTTAAAATGCGCCAATCGGACCAATCAGGATTGGGGACGTCCTCTTCATTGATCAGGACTCTAACCTGATTGGTCGTTGCAACGTCCGTGTATTTTGCGGAAAATTGCAGAACATCTCCCATAATGAATGTGTCAATGCCGCGCATCTTGCCGACGCTCTGCGCCGTCTTGATGTCCACGAGCCCTGTCTGGCTGAGCTGCATTTCCCTCAGGATGGACTGCAGATTTTCACGCTCGATAATGCGCAAGTCGACGCTGGCGTTCTGGTGCAGGTAGGCCAGGAGCCGGTTGGCGGCTATTTTGCCCGCGTCTTTCTCCGTGCTGGGGGAGCCGAAATCAAAAACGGCGATCGACTTCCGGACGCGGCGGGAGATGGGATCTTTCACTTCATTCATCTTCTGGAACAATCCCTCGTAATCCGGGTTGAGTTTGTCGATCAACTGCAGCCAGACCAGCGCGTTTCCCCACTGTTCCTTTTCGGTAAATTTGTTCGCCCTTTTCATCAGGGCTTCACACAGGCGGTTCGCGTGTTCTATGTAGCCGGGTTCACCGCGCAGGGTTGATGAATATTTGCCGGCCATATCCAGTTTTTTAAAGGAGCCGTACAGCCGGTCCTGTTTTAAGAGTTCGATGGATTCATTCAGGAAAATCTGGCTTGCTTTTGCTTTGAGCGCCGCCAGGCTGTCCTTCAGTTTGGGATCGGCCTGCGGGTACTCCAGGGCTTTTTCATACATGGCAATGGCCCGGTCCATCTTTCCTGCGCCCTCGGCCTTGGCCGCTTCCGCCGCGTAGTAGGCGGGATTGTCGTTTTTCACGGCTTTCGCGTACTGCTGGGCCACGTCCAGATATCTCGGATTGACGTCCATGACCGCCTTGAAGCTTTCCGCCGCGCCTTTCCAGTCCTCCT
>DAOTJI010000041.1:0-21871 GCA_035448625.1 Smithellaceae bacterium
AACGCTCCTCCAGCCTTTGCTTCTCCGCCTCCGCACGCTTCCGGTCGGTGATGTCTTCGGAGATGCCCATCAGGTATTCGGGTTCTCCTTCCGCGTTCAGAATCGGCACCTTCTTGGTGTGCAGGATCCGCTCTCCCCGGTTGCGGGTCTGAATGGGTTCTTCGGGGATGTCCAGAACTTCCTTCCCGCGCAAAACTTCCCGGTCTTTCCGTGTAAAGAAGTCCGCCTGCTCCTTCGGGAAGAAATCGTAATCGTTCTTTCCCAGCAGGTCGCCCCTGGAATGACCCAGCAGTTCCTCTCCCGCCCGGTTGAACCGGGTGAACCGGAGTTCCCCGGCATCCTTGAGGAAGATCATGCTTGGGATGTTCTCGACGATCGAGTTCAGCAGGGCATTCGCCTTTTGAATTTCCTCCTCCGTACGCCTGCGCTCGGTGATGTCGATCAGAAAGTTCAGGGTGGCGGGCCTCCCCTTCCAGTTGATCAGGACGGTGTCCAGTTCCACCCATCGTAAATCGCCTTTTTTGTGAATCACACGGAAAGAATAGCGCCGCGGAATATTTTCGCCCTGGAGACGCCTGAGATACCGGTCCAGCACCATGCCGCGGTCATCCTTCTCAATAAAATCGACAAAGGGTCTGGAGGCGAGCTCAGCGTCCGTGTAACCGGTGATGGTGGAAGTCATCGGGTTGAGAAAGACCAGTTTGCCGTCCTGGGCGACAAAGATGGCCTCCCCGGCGTTCTCGAAGAGGAGGCGATATTTTTCTTCGCTTTCCTGAAGGGCCTCTTGTGTCCGCTTTCGGTCGGTCACATCTTCATAGATTGCCACGACCTCCCCGGAAGGCAATTTATAAACGTGATTTTCGCGCCAGCCCGAAATCCGGTTGTCCCGGTAAAAAGAAATATCGTGATCTTCCGGATGGCCCGTTTTCCAGACTCGCTGAAAAACCGAAAAAAGTCCGAAATCGATGACGCCGGGGAAAACCTCGGTTACCCGCCGGCCCAGAATTTCCTGTTTTCGGACCTTTTCCATCCGCTCGGCCGCGGCATTGAAATCCCGGATCACGAAATCCGCCCCGTTTTCAACGGCTTCATAAACGGCAACACAGCTTTTCATGTGTTCAAAGAGCTTGTGGTAGCGGTATTCGCTGGCCTGAAGCGCTTCCTCCACCTGTTTGCGCTCCGATTCGGCTTGCTCCAACCGGACAATCCGTTTTCTTAAGGAAGCCAATTCGCCGATCAAGGTCTGTTTGGTTTTGGACTGATCTTTCATGGGCGTTTCCCGTTCACTGGTTGATGGAACGTGTCGGTTGAAAGGCGTCCGGCAAAATAAATTGCGCGGCTTTTCGGTATCTGGGTTGTTCAAAGGATAAGACAAACGCCGGGCGATGTCAATGGGAGGAATCGGCCGCCCGGTTGAACCTCAAACGCGGTTGTGGTATAGGAAAGTCAAACCGGTTTCCCTTTTTGCGCATTGCACGTTGATGTTCCTGAAATGAAAAAAGGAGGTCTATGAGCGATGTCCGAAGAAACGCACAAAAAAGAACACAAACCCCATGATGATCAGCACCTGGACAAAATGACCGTAAAGGAACTGCGGGAGATGGCCGAGCAGTTCCCGCATGAAAAGGCCGTTCACGAAATGAAGAAGGAAGAGCTGGTGGCCTTTATCAAAGAGGCCAAAGGCATCAAGGACGAGCCGCATGCGCACAAACACAAGCCCAAGGGCAAAGTCAGGATGACCAAGCCCGAAGTCAAGGCGAAAATCCGCGAGTTGAAATTGTTGCACGGTCAAGCGCTGGAGGACCGCGAGCGGGAAAAAGCGGCGCTGCTGCGCCGCCAGATCAGCCGGCTCAAAAAAATATCCCGGCGGGTTGCGCAGGTGTAAGGCGGCCGTTGGAGACAAAAACCGATCATACGAAAAGCGACTTTTCTTTTACCCGCGCGAAGGCTCACTCAAGCGCCTGCGCAATGGTGCGGTCTTTCTTTTCCCACAGGTCGTTCAGCCAGCGGTTGAAGCGGCTTCTGTAGTCCGCATCGTCGGGATCCTGACCGCGAAGGTCCGGATCGATCGGCAGTACCTCGATCCGGACGAGGATTCTGGATGCAGCGCTGCAGAAAAATCGCCAGGCATTTTCCACGCCGTCGGGATAAATGATGGTGACGTCAATCAGGTTTCGCATATTTTCACCCATCATGGAAAGAACAAACGAAATGCCGCCCGACCGCGGTTTGAGAAGATGACGGTAAGGTGATTTCTGCGCAGCGTGTTTCCGGTGGGAAAAACGGGTCCCTTCCACGAAGTTCATGATGGAAGCGGGCCGGTCCTTGAATTTTGCGCAGGCCCTCCGGGTCGCCTCGATATCCTTTCCCCGAAGATGCGGCTTTCTTTTCAGGAGTTCGGCGGAGTACCGCTTCATGAAAGGATAATCCAGCGCCCACCAGGCCAGCCCCAAAATAGGCACCCAGATCAACTCCTGCTTCATGAAATATTTCAGAAAGGGGATGCGGCCGTGAAATATTTTTTGAAGAACCATGATGTCGATCATGGTCTGGTGGTTGGAAACGACGATGTACCATTCGTTGCGCTTCAGTTTTTCAAGCCCCGTGACCTCGTAGTCCACGGTTTTGATGGCTCCGATGAACCCGTTGATGCAGTAGATCCAGCCGTAGGATAAAAAATTGAGAATGACGTCAAAGAAGTTCCTGGCCGCTCGAAAGGGCAGGATCAGCTTGAACACGGCGGTGATGTAAACCGGGACGGCCCAGAAGAGGGTATTGACCCCCAGGAAGGTGAGGCCGAGGACACCGCGCAAAAATCCGGTGAGGGATGTCCACATCGCTTTCGCTCCTCGTTTCTCTTCGGTGTGACCTGCCGCCCACGTATAGGTCAGTTGCGGGGGAGAAATCCAATGCAACGCGGTTTTTCGCGCAGCCGCCCGGTTGACCGTCTCTGCGGCGGAAAAAGGGCTGCGGAATATCCGCAGCCCTTTTTCAGCGTCGTCATGGGCTTCAGATGGAGAAAGCTTCGTCCGTGATTTCCAGCGGCGTCCGGTCGTTTGCCTTGACGGCTTCGCAGCGGGCCTTCACGGTCGTCAGAATTTCGTTGGCGAAGAATTTCGCGGACGCAACTCTGCCGCTGTAGAAAGCCGCTTCCGGATCGTTTCTCTGCAGGCCCTTCTTCTTGCCGATGGTCGTCGCGCCTTCGGCTTCATAAATGGCCTCCAGTTTGTTCGAGGCGATCGCCGCGGCGTCGAGCAGGAAGTGGCCGACGATGACGTCTCCGAAGAGTTCGAGGAATTTGCAGGCATTGAGGATGGGAAGGAAGAAATCCCCCGATTTGCCGGCCTGGGCGAAAAACATGGTCAATTCCAGGCAGGCGTTGGCTGCCTCTTCCAGGTTCCTGGCGGCTTTGCCCAGTTCGGCATGGTTTTTCAATTTGGTGTAGTTGGCCTGGATCATGGCGGCCAGGTTCATCACGTTGGCGCCCTTGCGCTGGCCCAGCTTGCGGCCGACCAGATCGAGGGCCTGAATGCCGTTGGTGCCTTCATAGATGGTGGCGATTTTTTCGTCGCGCAGATACTGTTCGACGGGATATTCCTGGCAGTATCCGTAGCCGCCGTACACGTCCATCGCCATGGAGCAGATGAGCAGGCCTTTGTCCGTGGAGTAGGCCTTGACGACCGGCGTCATCAGATCGAGGAACCCTTCCCATTTGGCCTTTTCTTCCGCGGTTTGCGCCACCCGGACCCGGTCGATGCAGTACGCGGTGAAGTAGCAAAGGCTGCGGATGCCCTCTACGTGGGATTTCATCCACATCAGCTTTCTGCGGATGTCGGGATGCTGGATGATGGCGACGGGCTTGGCGTTGGGATTCTTCATTTCCCAGACGGGAGTGCTCTGGATGCGCTCTTTGGCGTAGGCCACGGCGTGTTCAAAGGCGGCCGAGCCCAGGTCAAGACCCTGCATGCCGGTCCCCAGGCGGGCTTCGTTCATCATCTGGAACATGACCTTGATGCCTTCCCGTTCATTGCCCAGCAGTTCGCCGATGCATTTCCCGTCTTCACCGAAATTCAGCGTCGCGGTGGCCGATCCCTTGATGCCCATTTTGTGCTCGATGCCGCCGGTCTTCACGTCATTGAATTCGCCGATGGATCCGTCGTCGTTGACCCGGTATTTGGGGACGATGAAAATCGAAATGCCCTTGGTCCCGGGGGGATCGCCTTCGATCCTGGCCAGGACGGGGTGAATGATGTTCGGGGTAAGGTCATGATCGCCGGAGGAAATGAAGCACTTCGTTCCGGTGATCAGGAATTTTCCGTCGGGAAGTCGCTTGGCCGACGTCCTCAGGGCGCCGACATCCGAGCCCGCGCCCGGCTCCGTCAGGCACATGGTGCCCGCCCATTCGCCGGAGAAGAGTTTATCCATATACTTCCGCTGCTGCTCCTCGGTGCCGTACGAGTGGATGAGGCCCGCCGCGCCGTGGGTAAGGCCGGGATACATCGCAAACGCATAGCAGGCGGCGCCGAAAAGCTCCATGTTGGCAAAGCCGACCGAAGCGGGAATGCCCTGGCCGCCGACGTCCGGCGAATCCATGGGGTTGATCCAGCCGCCTTCGCAAAACTTCTTGTAGGGTTCCCGGTAGCACTTGGGCACCGACACCTTTCCGTCTTTGAGGTGACAGCCTTCTTCGTCGCTTTCTTTCAGCGTCGGGGCAATCACATTGACGGCCAGCTTTTCGGCCTCGTTCATGATCATCAGCAGATCCTCTTTGGTAAAATCTTTGAACGGCTCCGATTCGAACAGTTTCTCGATGCCGAGCTGTTCAAAAAGCACAAAATGCTGATCACGTGTGTTCACTAACAGGTTGCTCATAAATGACTTCCTTTCTCTCGTTTATTTTTTCCGTCCATCCCCCGTTCACGGCCAGGGATGTCCGGCGTTTTGCCCGACGTTCGCGTCGCTGATTTTTGAATGCGTTTCCTATAGGAAGTCATTGAACGAATGTCAAGAACATCTTGGCCCGGACCGCCGGGATGCGCCGGCTTTTCGCGGGGTCTCTCGGGGATCAGGTTCGGGTTCACCATTGAGGGAATACGGTTCGAAGGGATGGAAAATGCAAATCTTTCCGAAAGGATGGCTCAGCGGTCCTTGCTGGACATAAAGCCAATCAGGGCCAAAACGATAATGATCAGGCCGACCCCGATATAAGCATAGGTGTAGGTGTTGAGCATGAGCTCCCCCAGGTCGGAGCGGAAGCTGGGATTCAGAAAAAACCCCCAGTAAAAAGTGAAGCAGTAGTTGATGAGCAGGGCCAGCTTCACCCGTCCGAAAAACAGGATCAGGGTGCTGATCCCCAGAAGCAGGGCCACCTGGAAAAGGGGGACGGCCAGTTGTGTGCTCATGAGGGTTTCCATGGCTTTCTTATACCCGAGCAATGTTTTCTTGTCCAGTTCCTATTTTGTCCGGTTGCCGGGATTTTCTGAGGTGGGCGGCGCCTCCTTGCCCCATGTCCCCAGTTCATAGTCAAAATCCCCGACGGGTCTGATGAACGTGTATTCGAAGCTGTCCTTCACGAGGCTTTTCGCCACGGTGCCGACGCTGCCGCTGGGAACGGACACAGGGAGTGAAACGATGAACAGTGCCGTGCCGACCACGACGGAAACGATGCCGACCGGCCGGATCAGCGCCACGTCGAGGACCACGAGGTCGGACTGCATCACTTCGGCATGCGCGGGCACGGCGCCGATGAAGATGACCATTGCGGCGAACAGGGCGGTCCATTTTCTTTTCATTTCATTCTCCCTGAAATGCGGTTTGCAGATATTTTTGAATTTCTTAACCCACATTTCCTTGCGGGTCAAGGATTCCGCGGCGTCCGGCCGGACCGAAACGGGAAAAGACATTTTTGCGTCCGCCGACCTTTCCGTTGATTATGCATCCCGGTTGTGCTAACCAGGCAGGCGCATACAGACGCGCGGGCGGTGGCGACCATGGTCGGAATTCCCGAAAAAATAATTGATTTCCACGTTCACCTGTTTCCGGACAAGCTTTTCGATGCCGTATGGGAAGCCTTTCTGAAGCAATATGACTGGCACATCATTCACCGCTATTATTACCGGGAGTGCATCGAGCGTCTTCGGCGCAAGGGCGTGAGCGTGATCGTATATTCCAACTACGCGCACCGCGCAGGCATCGCGGAAGCATTGAACCGGTGGAATGAGAAAGTCCTTCAGGAGTATGAGGATCTCTACTGCTTTGCCGCGTATCATCCGGGCGACGACCACGCTCTGGACATGGCCCGCCGCCTTGTGGAAAATCCGAAAATCCTCGGATTCAAGCTCCAGCTTCTGGTCCAGAATTTTTATCCGTTCGACGAGCGGCTTTTCGGCCTCTACGATCTGGTGATGAAAAAGAACAAGCGCATTCTTTTTCACACCGGAACCGGGCCGGTGGGGAATCCCTATGTCGGCCTTGAACCGTTCATGAAAGTTCTGGATCGGTTTCCCGACCTGCCCGCCACCGTCGCCCATCTGGGGGCGCATGAATATGCCGGTTTCATGGAGCTTGCGGACCGGCATCCGAATCTGTATCTTGACACCGCCTTCTGTTTTCTGCCCGCGCCCTACAACGGGTACAACCTCGGCCCCGGGTATCTTGAAAAATACCAATCCAGAATTTTATACGGGTCGGATTATCCCAACCTGATCACGCCGTGGGAAGCGGAGATTGAAAATCTTTTGAAGATGAATCTCTCTCGGGAATTTTACGATCGGATTTTTCACGACAACGCAGCCGCGTTGATCCGATCCCTGACGGAACGATAGGGAAACGGGCGGTGTCCCGCGGTTTACCGCCGCATCCTGAAGGTTCACCGATGACGCCGCCCGGCTCCGGCCGGGGAAGCATTCACCGCTTTGGGATTCAGACGGACGAGATCGACGGCGGGGTCGAAAAGCTCAAGGCCATGGGAGTGCCACAGCTATTTCGACTGAACCGTTCAGGAAGGGGCATCTCCCAGGGCCCTCATCTTTTTCCCGGCCTTGAGATTTTTCTCGATCTGCTCGAGCGTCACCCCCCTGGTTTCCGGAACGAAAGCCGCGACGAAGGCGACGGCCAGGACGCAAAAGAAGGCGAACAGGAAAAAAATGGAAGCGTGTCCGTGATTCTCCATGAACGTGAGGGCGTTGTCCATCAGCAGACCGGCAAAGGTCCAGTTCACCATGGTCGTCACGGTCATTCCCGCTTCGCGTCCCCTGAGCGGAAAGATTTCCGAGCAGACCAGCCAGGCCACCGGCCCCCAGGAAACGGCAAATCCGAAAATATAGAGGATGACCGCGGCGAGCAGAATCCCCTTGGGCGCCCAGGCGATCGCCGACGGGTCGGACGGGTTGCCGATATAAGCAAAAGCCGCTCCCGCTGCCGTCATGCTGATCATCATGCACAGGGCGCCCACATACAGAAGCTTCTTCCGGCCCCATTTTTCCACGAGCCGGATGGCGGGAAACGTGAACAGCATGTTGACCGTCGGCACGGTCATCGTCGCGATCAAGCCGGTGAGACCCGCATATCCGAAGATGGTCGGCGCGTAGTAGATCATCACATTGATGCCCACCAGCTGCTGGAACACCTGCAGGAAAATTCCCACCAGCAGGATTTTGATGAAGGAACCTTTCAACAGGTTGCCGATCCGGAAACCCCGGCCGCCCAGCGTCGCCTCCATATCCTGAATTTCCCGCCGGATGTCTTCCGGGGTGTTGAGGGTTTTTTGAAGGACAGCCGTTGCTTCCTCCTTTCTTTCCTTCAGCATGAGCCATCGCGGGCTCTCCGGCAGAAAAAGGCTTCCCGCGAACATCAGGCCGGCAAACACAACGATCAAGGAAAACATCAGGGGAAGCGCCGTTTCAGGCGTGGAAATCCACTGGGCGATGATGAAGTTCGTTAGGGATATCAAGAAGATGCCGATGGTAATGAGCAGTTGAAACAGCGTCCCCATGGAACCGCGGATCGAAGCGGGAGCCGTTTCCGACAGGTAAAGCGGAACGATGAAGGACGCGATGCCGATGGCAAATCCCAGCAGAAGTCGGCAGGCATACATGACCGCCATCGGAGGAAGCAACGTGGAGACAAGGGAGCAGGAGCAAAAAATGAATCCCGACAGGACCAGGCTCTTTTTTCGCCCCAAGCATCTGGCCAGGAGGCCCGAGAGAAGCGCGCCGATGACGCCGCCCGTGGCCAGGATGGAGGAATAATGTTCCGCCGTCCGGATGTCCAGCCCGTAAACTTTTCGGATGGTGTCCAGGGAATTGGCGATGAATCCCTGATCCAGTCCGAAGAGCAGACCGCCCAGCGCCGCGGTTCCGCAGATGTAAAAGACGGTGGCCTTGTATTCGGTCCTCATGTCGCCTCCCGGAATCCCGGATTTAAAAATCTACGCTGACTTTTACGCCGACGGCCAGCGCGTCGGAGATGGTGCCGGTTCCGGCCGGCCGGATGATGTACTGGATGTCCGGCCCAATGCCGATCCCCCGGCCGACGAGGAACAGGTGATTCAACTCGATTACGGCTTCGTGGCTTTTGGTTTCCAGTCCGGCGGCGGCAAGGCCGTTTTTGTATTCGCTTCCGAACCAGCCGGTGGTGACGGCGAGGCCCGTCCGGTCCCGCGGGCGGACGCGAAAGAGTCCTTCATAAACGAAACCGGCACTGAAATAGCTTGTCATCGGATTGGTTTTGTCCGTGAGGCTAAGGACCAGCGTGCCGAAGGCGGAGAGACCCCGCTTGTCTCCGGGCGATTCGCGCAGGAGCATCTGATCCGCGAGCAGCCAGACCAACGCGTCGCCGGTCGTGGTGGCGTTTCCTGTCCGGCTCAGGTCCTGGAACCGGCCGGTCATGTAGAATCCGCCGATCTTGTACACGCCCGGCAGAGCGCTCGCCGAACCGCGGTGGACATGGTAGCGGAGTTCGCCCGCCAGCGTGACGCCGTTGCTGCCGAGTCCCCACCAGGTGCCGTGCAGGTTTTGGTTTTCACCGGCCGGGTCGCCTCTTCTTCCTTCCGGATCGCCGTCGTACACGGCGGCCTGGAAGGTCCAGTTGCGCGACGGCGTGTCGAAGGCCGCCCGCGCGCCCCACGTCGCCGACGGGTAGGCGGTGAAGGTGAAGGGTTTTTGAAGGAAAGCCGGCTTCGGACTGCCGCAGAAGGAGTTGTTGACGAACTGGCAGTAGAGGTCGGAGCGGAGAAAGTCATCATTGGCGACCAGTCGGCCGTAGGCCAGGTCGAGCCGGTCATCCGCGAGCCGGGTCGTGAACTGTACGTTGACCAGCTTGAAGAGCTGTCCGGAGTAAACCTCCTGGACGGGAAAGGCGTTTCCGCCCTGCGACGGGGCGATGAAGCGCGTGGATACGCTGTCGCCGTCGTGCTGCGACAGCTTGACCAGAAACATGGTGCGGGGGATGCCGACCAGTTTGGCCAGGTCGAACCGGAATTCGAGGCCGATGTTGTCGGCATAGGTGCCGCCCCGCTTTTCGCCGCCTGCGATATTGAACATCGTTTCCGACGTGTAGTTCAGGCCGACCCGGATGCCCGAATTCTTGAGCCGGTCCCGAGCGCCGCCCCAGTTGCCGGTCAGGAAATCGCGGATCGAAAAGTCGGTTGCGGCGGCGTCCGGGGCGATTTCCCCTGCGGCGGCGAGGACAGGCCAGGAGAAGAAAAAGATCAGGACGATGGCCGTGACGGCCAGATGTGCGATCGAATGCAGAAGAGGCAATCGATTCATGGGCGGTCGGTTCCTTCCGTGCGGCTCTGTTCTATTGATTGATCTCAGTCTTTTTCGCTAAGCGGCGTCTTTCCTGCCCCCGCGCACGCGCTTTTCCGCCCATTCGAAATAGGTTTCGATGACGTAGAGCGCCTCCTGGATGGTGGGGTAAACGGGGAAACCCGCCTTGCGCAGCGCGTTGAAGGTGGAAATCCGGACGCGCTCCGCCTCCAGATCATTTTCCAGAAAGCAGGACAGGACGGGGATCACCGGCTTCTTGATCTGATCGGCCATTGCCATGATGCTGTCCGCGCTGTTGGTCACCTTGAGAAACAGTTCGGCGTGCATGATGTATTCGACGGAAAAATAGGGGACGATCACGTCGATGTTTTCGTCTTCGTCGAGGGCTTTCATGGTGTGCAGCATTACGTTGAGGTCGAAACCGAAAGCGCCGAGATCGACCGGATTGGTCGTCGAGGTGTTGACCCCCATGATTTTTTCACTGATCATCTGTTGTGTGCGGGGGCTCAGTTCGGGAAGCAAAACCCCGGAGGCCACGGCCAGATCGGAAAACAGCACGGAGATGCCGCCGCCGGCGCCCAGGAAACCCACGCGCCTTCCGCGCGGGAATCTTTGCGCGGTGCCCAGCATCGCCAGATTCATGAGTTCTTCAAAATCGTCCACCAGCAGGCCGCCGTGCTGTCGCACGGCCGCGGCCCAGATCGTGTAATTGCTGGCCATGGCGCCCGTGTGGCTGGCGGCCGCCTTGGAGCCCAGATCCGTTTTTCCCCCTTTGAGAATAATCACCGGCTTTTTGGCCGTCGTGCGCCGGAGCGTTTTGAGAAATTTGTTCACATCCTTGATGTCTTCCACGTAGCACGCGATCAGACGGATTTTGTCGTCATCCGCCAGATACTCCAGATAGTCCTCCAGTCGCAGATCGATCTGGTTTCCGTAGGAGACCACTTTATTGAGCCAGATGCCCCTGGTGGTCGCCATGGCCACAAAGCTGGAAGTGATTCCGCCGGACTGTCCCAGGAAGGCGATCGAACCCGACCCTTGTTGCAAATTGGTCAGCCGGAAAGAGACTTTCGACTCGAAGCACTGAACACCGATGCAGTTGGGGCCCACGATCCGAAGATGTCCCTTGCGGGCTTCCCGGACGACATCGTGCTCCAGTTGCAGATTCCCCGTTTCCCCGAAGCCGGAGGTGAAGAAATGAATAAATTTGATCTGCTTGCGAACGGCCGCTTTGACGATGTCCACGGACTGCTCGACGGGCGCGGCGACGATGGCGAAATCGACCGGCTCCGGAAGATCGTCGATGGAAGCACAGGTCTTTACGCCGGACACTTCAGCCCGGCGGGGATTCACGGGATACAGGGCGCCGGTAAAACCGTTTGCCTGCAGGATCTGAAAATAGGGCAGTTTTCCTCCGCCCAGATTGTCGGATGCGCCGATCACGGCGACGCTTTTGGGATAAAACAACGCATCGAGATTCATGAAATTCCTCCTTGATCTATAGCCGGCCGCCCGAAACGAGGGTTTGTCTTCGCAAAAGGCCGGTTTCAAAACGGCGCTATCTTACAACTTTGAAGAAACGATGCAAGAAAAAAACGAACCGCCCCGGCGGGGCCAAAAGGGGCTGCCAGACGAGCCGGGTTGATGGGATGCGCGATGCTCCTGTTCCGGAACCTTGACGCCCGGCTGTCCATGGTTTTCTGATTTCCGGAACTCGCCGATTCCTCCCCGAGACGCGGGGTCAGCCGGCGGCCCCATCCATCGAGCCCAGGGATGATTTCAATGGTTGGGATAAAGGCGTGACGATCCGGTAATATTGCTTTCTTGCACTCGTAAATTATGATATTGTTTAAAAAAAATAGATGGCGTCGTAAAGACATGTTCAAGAGACAACCCTATCTTCCCGCAGAGGTATTTTTGTAATGCCGACCTTTCATTTCACCAAGAATCGTTTTCTTGCAACGATCTTTTGCGCTTTTGTCGTCTTGGCTGCCGCCGGGTGGTTCTTTACCTCTTACCTTGTCGAGACGGCATCACGCACCGTGAAGGAAGATGTTCATGATGCAAACCTCATCATCTCTCTCAACCTGATCAATGAATTAAAGAAAATTCAAAACGCAGCGGTGGCGATTGCCGGATCTCCCCTGACCCTTCCCGTTTTGCAGGCCAATGTTCCTGAAAACCTCGAAAAGGCAAACAACATCTTGGATCGGTATCACAAGTCTTTGAATGCAGCTGCCTGCTATCTCATCAATGACGAAGGATTGACGCTGGCGTCTTCCAACCGGCATGCAAAAGACAGTTTTGTGGGTCAGAACTATACATTCCGGCCCTATTTCCAGCAGGCCATAAAAGGTGACGTGTCCCAGCATTTCGCTTTCGGGACCGTTTCGAAGAAACGCGGAATATTCGCCAGCGCTCCCGTCAAGGATAAAAAAGGCAATATTGTCGGGGTTGTGGTTATAAAAAAGGAAGTTGAGGACATTGAGGCCGGCCTCCGGCAGTATATCTGGTTCCTGGTGGACCAAAACGCCATAATTTTCATGTCTTCACAGCCGGATGTCCGCCTGAAAAGTCTATGGCCTCTGGATAAACAGCTGCAGCAAAAAATCATTTCTTCCAAACAATACGGACCGGGCCCGTTCCCGCCCGTCATGCAAAGACAATTCAAACGCGGGGAAGAGGTAAGTTTTAAAGGGGAAAAATATCTCGCGGAACAGATGGCCACACCTTACGAGGGCGTTTCCGTGGTCCTTCTCTGGTCAACAAAGCAGATAAGCAATTACCGCTGGTTCGGCATTGTTCTGACCCTGCTGACCATTTTATTGACATTAAGTTTTCTTACGGCCCTTTATATATTCACCCAGTCAAATTTAAAGATGAAGAAACTGCTTACACAGAGCCAGGCTCAGGCATCGGCGCTGGCTGCTTCCGAGCGGCAACTCACGGCCCGCAGAGATGAACTGGAGGAGCAGAAGGAACGGCTGGCTCAGGCGGAGGAACGCAGCCGCCTGATCCTCGGTTCCATGGAGGAAGGTATCTGGGGTGTGGATACGGAGGGCAAGACGACATTTGTCAACCAGGCGTCATTGGACATGCTGGGTTATACGGAGGAGGAAGTCATCGGCAAGCCGATGCATGCGCTTGTCCACTATGCCTACCCGGATGGATCGGTTTATCCGCGGGAAGATTGCTATATGTATAAGACCTTCGCGGACGGAAACTCACGCAACATTGTCGATGAAGTCCTCTGGCGCAAGGACGGTTCCAGTTTCCCGGTGGAATACACGACGACACCGATCTTGAAGGAAGGGGCTCTGAAGGGCGCGGTGGTCACGTTCCACGATATTACCGACCGCAAGAAGGCGGAAGACGCGATTCATTTCATGGCACAGCGCTACCACATCATTTTATCAAGTCAATACAGCGGCATTTTGGTTGTAACGGAAGAAGGCAAAATCGAGTTTGCCAACCGGATTTTTTGTGAACAATTTGGTCTGCCGGAAGCGCCGGCGGAATTGATCGGGTTGACGGCCGATGAAATGCTTAAAAAAATCCAGAATGCTTACGTTCATCCGACGGAGGCGCTCTCAAGGATAAGAGAAATTGTGTCTCAGGGGCAAGCTGTCTTGGGAGAAGAGATCTCGATGAGCAACGGACGGATCTACTTGAGGGATTATCAGCCCATTCTGATTGATGGAAAAAATAGCGGTCGAATGTGGCAGCATCGGGACATTACGGAAAGCAAGAAGATTGAAAGAGCGATTCTGGAGGAAAAAAACAAAGCAGACGCCATCCTCCGGGCGTCAACCAATGGAATTGTAACGATCAACGAAAAAGGTCTGGTGGAAACCTTCAATCCCGCCGCGGAAAAAATATTCGGCTATGCATTGGATGAAGTGGCGGGGAAGAACGTATCTTTGTTCATGCCGGATGAACATGCGGATAAGCATGATACCTATTTGGATAACTATCTCCAAACAGGCATTAAAAAAGTCATCGGGAAACGCGTGGAAGTTACCGCGAAAAGGAAAAACGGCGAGCTGTTTCCCGCCGAAATCGGAATCAGCGAGGTATTGCTGAAAGACGCCAAACTCTTTACCGCCATTATCAATGATATTACCGAAAGAAGAAGAGCGGAAGAGGAATTACAGCAACGGATGGAAGAACTGGAGCGCTTTAACAAGATCACCGTCAATCGGGAATTGAAGATGATCGAACTCAAAGAGAAAATCAACGACCTTTTGAAACAAATGGGAAAAGAGGAGATCTACAAGATCGTGGAATAACAAGCAGGTAAACGAACTTGCGGCGAAATATTGGGTAAGCAAATCGTCATCGAGAAAGGAGAAAATATGGAGAACAGCAAGAATAGCGTGATCGGCAATGCAATGGCGGAACAGGTCCTGGAGCAGCTTCCCACACCGGTCATGGCGGTTGATAAGAATTTGAAGATTCTTTTCATGAACAGGGCCGGGCGCAATTTTCTGGGTAAATCCTGGGAGGACTTGCGCGGGCAGGCCTGCGCCAACATGTTCAAATCCCTGCATTGCAACACCGCCGATTGCTGCATGCAAAAGGCGATCAGCGAGGGGAAACCATTCTTTTCGCGCAATGAAGTTGAAAGCCAGGGCCGCAAAGTGCCGATAGAATATTTTGCCGCGCCCCTGACGGACGATGAGGGCAATATCATCGGCGGCCTGGAATATGTGATCGATATCACCGAAAGGGTAAAATACGAGATTCAATTGCGCGAGCAGGCGCGCACCATCCGGGAAATTTCAACGCCGGCCATTCAGCTGTGGGACGGGGTTGTTGTCCTGCCCGTCGTCGGCGCCATTGATTCTATCCGCGCCAATCAGATGATGGACATCATGCTCAACAAGATTGCCGAAACGGCCTGCAAGGTCATGATTCTCGATATTCAGGGTGTGCCGGCCGTGGACACGGCCGTAGCCAATCATCTGATCAAGGTGGTCAAGGCCACGCGACTGATGGGTTGCCAGGCTGTAATCTCCGGAATCTCGCCCGCCGTGGCGCAAACCATCGTCGGGCTGGGGATTGAATTGGGCGTGAAGACAACGACGACATTGCGCAATGCTTTGGCCGAGGCGTTCGAGATGATCCAATGTGAAGTGCGTCAGATAAAGCCGTCCAGGAGGAGTGAGTCATGACCGATGACCTGACGGTAGGTTCGCAAGTGGCCCTGAACACCATTCAGGGCTGCCTGATTGCGACCCTGCAAGCGGATCTCTATGACGACCTGCTTTCAAGAATCCGGCAAAGCATTCTGAAAAGGATCAGCGCCAAATCCATTCAAGGCGTTGTCTTCGATATGAATTCCGTCGAAATGCTGGACTCCTATATATTTAAGCATCTCGCGGACACCGCCAAAATGTCGGAACTGCTGGGCGCGAGGGCCGTATTTGCCGGTTTTCAGCCGGGCGCCGTTTGCGCTCTTGTCGATCTGGACGTGGATATAAGTGATCTTCAAATGAAACGAACAATTGAAGAAGGAATCGAATATCTGACATCTTTGGCGGCGCTGCGGGAAAAATCGCGGCAGGATAGCGAATACCCGGAAACTGCGGAAGAGGAAGCATTGCAAACGGACAAGGCCAGGAATGAACCGGATGATGGAAGGCTCTGCTGAAAAAAGAATTCTTCTGACGGAGTCCTGGGACAAAGAGCATGCAATGATCGAAACCAGGAATTTTGCAGCCGGAGCCGGATTCAACAAAACCCAACAAATGCTTATCGCCACGGCGGCCTCCGAATTGTCTTCCAATATTTTGCGATATGCCGGCAAGGGGGAACTTCTCTTGAAGGTCGTCAAAAACATGGGACGGCTCGGCATTGAGATTGTCGCAATGGATCAGGGAACGGGCATCGCTGATATTGAAAAGGCCATGCAGGATAATTATACAACCACAAAGGGCAGTTTGGGGTTGGGATTGCCCAGTGTGCGCAGGATCATGGACGATTTTGAGATAGAGTCGTCGCCGGGAAAAGGGACGCGCATCCGAACCCGCAAATGGAGAGATTATAGTGAACGTTGATTGTCATTATGTGTTTCGGGCCCTCCTGGGAGCTCCTTCAGAGTGCGGAGACGCCGGAATTGTGAAAATCGACCATGACCGGTGCTTTCTCGGGCTGGTGGACGTCCTTGGTCATGGAAAACGGGCTTACGATGTTGCCTGCTTCGCGCAGGACTATCTTGACCGGCATTGGACAGATGATCTTGTTCGTCTCATGAGGGGTCTCCATGAACATTTGAGAGGTACTTTGGGCGCGGTGGCGGCCTTCTGCCGTCTGGACAGCAGCACGGGAGAGCTTGCTCATGTCGGAATCGGCAATATTACCGTAAGGATGCTTGGGCCAAGAGCCTTCAAGATGGTTTCCCGGGATGGCGTTATTGGTTATCGCATCCCTTCCGTTAAAGAAGAAAAACGTATTTTTTATCCGTCAGACATTTTAGTGATGCATTCCGACGGAATCCGGGAGCATTTCAATATACTGGATTGCCCAGGTCTGCTCAGCGGCAATGCCGAGACAATCGCGAAGGGAATTTTAGAAAAATTCGGCAAACAGGATGACGATGCTTCATGCATCGCGATGAGGTTGGCATCATGATTGAGATCGGGAAATTGTCCATCATCAACTCCGATATGATCGTTGAAGCGCGCAAAAAAATTCGTTTGCTTGCGGCAAGCCTGGGATTTTCTAAAATCCACGCAACGCGCCTGGAAACAATTTTTTCCGAAATCGGTCGTTTCAGCTGCCGAAACGGGAAGCATCTTGAGGTCACGATTGGAATTGATCCGCAGGATCGCTCTGCTTTGGTTATGAACTTTGAAAGCTTTGAGCAGCTATCCGCCCTTTGCGGCGTTCAACATTTTTTCGACGCCATCAGCAGTGAAACGCTCGAATCCGGGGCAATCCAATTTTCCACACGCAAAAACCTGCCGGACGGCAACGACCGTCTCTCGCCCGAGATCATAGCAGAGCAAAGGGAAATACTCGCCCGTCAATCCAGAAGCGAACTGCTCAAAATGCTGGAAGGGAAAAATGAGGAACTGGAAAACAGGGCCATCGAATTAAATAAAATCAGTCTGGCCATCATCCACAGCCCTGTGTCGGTCATCATAACCGACCGGAACGGACGAATCGAATATGTAAATCCCAAGTTCACCGATGCTACCGGCTACCGCCCTGAGGAAATACTGGGGCGAAACCCGCGCTTCCTGAAATCCGGAAACCATGACAAGGATTTCTATCGGAATTTATGGACAAAGATTTTGTCCGGTCAACAATGGTACGGGGAATTGTGCAATGTCCGCAAGGATGGCAGTATCTTCTGGGAGTCGACCAGTATTTCCCCCGTTCAGAACGCGGAGGGTGAAATCACTCATTTTGTCGCGGTCAAGGAAGACATCACCCAGCGCAAACAGTTGCAGGACAGCATCGATAAGGAGAGACAAACCCTGCGGGACATGATGGAAAGCAGTCCTGTCGCTATCGGGATATCAATGGGCGGCAAACTGCGTTATGCCAATCGGACATTTCTGAGGATCCTTGATATACGGATGGGCGATCCCATACTACAAATTTATCTCCATCCGGAAGACCGTCTGCCGATTATCGAGAAACTTCAAAAGGAAGGCATCGTCAGTAATTATGAAGTCAAAATGCGGGGAGTGGAAGGCCGCGTTGTCGATGTTATGCTGACCTTTTTGCCGACGACGTTTGACGGTGAACCGGCCATCCTGGGGTGGCTGGTGGATATCAGTACGCTGAAGAAAATGCAGGAGGAATTAGGAAGCAAAGTCGAGGGTTTGAATAAGGCGCGCAAAGCCACGCTCAACATTATGGAGGATCTGGAAGAAGCGCGAAAAGAGGCGGACGCTGCCGCAAAGGCCAAAGCGGACTTTCTGGCCAATATGAGCCATGAAATCCGCACCCCCATGAATGCCATCATCGGATTTTCCAACCTGGCGATGAAGACACAACTGGACCGCAAGCAGCGCGACTACCTCAGTAAGATTCAGCAGTCGGGAAAGCATTTGCTCGGTATCATCAACGACATCCTGGATTTCTCGAAGATCGAAGCGGGCAAGCTGTCTGTGGAGCAGACGGAGTTTGAGTTGGAGAAAGTCCTGGAGAATGTCTCCAATCTCATTTCCGAAAAGACCAGCGCAAAGGGATTGGAGCTGGTGTTCCGCGTTGAGAAAGGGACCTCCAACTATCTTATAGGAGATCCCCTGAGGCTGGGACAAATTCTGGTCAATTATGCCAATAACGCCGTCAAGTTTACGGAACAGGGCGAGATTATCGTTTCCGTCAAGGTCGTTGAAGAAACCGACCATGACGGCCTTTTCCGTTTTGCCGTCCGGGATACGGGGATCGGCCTGACCCAGGAACAAATCGGCAAGCTGTTTCAGTCGTTCCAGCAGGCGGATATGTCCACTTCCCGGAAATATGGCGGAACCGGACTCGGGCTGGCCATCTCCAAGAAACTGGCCAATCTCATGGGCGGCGATGTGGGGGTGGAGAGCGAATACGGCAAAGGCAGCACCTTCTGGTTTACCGCGCGCCTGGGCAAGGGCGCTGCCAAGGTGAAGAAGTACTTACCCGAACCCGATTTGCGTGGGCGGCGGATATTGATCGTGGACGACAACGAGATGAGCCGAATGGTTTTGTCCGACATGCTCGGAGGCATGACCTTTGTTGTCAAGGATGTCTCTTCGGGGAAAGAGGCTCTTGCAGAGATTCGCGCAGCCGCTGAAAAGGGAGAGCCCTATGAGGTGGTGCTTCTTGATTGGCAAATGCCGGAGATGGACGGTATTGCCACAGCGAAAGCGATCCAAAAGCTGCCGGTGGCTCCCAAGCCGCACATGATCATGGTCACGGCCTATGGCCGCGAGGAGGTATTGAAGGAAGCAGCCCAGGCCGGACTGGAAGATGTGCTCATCAAACCGGTGAGTTCTTCTACGATGTTCGACACTTTGGTCCAGGTGCTGGGCGGAAAGCACGAGGAACAGCAGGCAGGGGAGCAACCGGAAACAACAGAAATAGAAAACCTTGCCTCCATCAAGGGATCTTCCATTCTCCTGGTGGAGGATAACGAGTTCAACCAGCAGATTGCCTGTGAACTGCTTACCGAGGCGGGTTTTAAGGTTGATGTGGCGGAAAACGGCCAAAAATGCATTGAGATGCTGGACGAACAGACATACGACATCGTCCTTATGGATATGCAGATGCCCGTTATGGACGGCGTCACGGCCACCCGTGAAATCCGTAAAAACGAAAGTTTCAAGGATCTGCCCATCATCGCCATGACCGCCAATGTCATGGAGGCGGATATTGAAAAATGCCGGGAAGCGGGCATGTGGGACCATATCGGCAAGCCGATTGATCCAGACGAGTTGTTCGGCAAGTTGCTGAAATGGGTGAAGCCGCGACGGGCGGCAGATGTCCGGGAAGCTGTCGTTACGCCCTTAAAGGAAACAGCAAGGGAAGAGACAAGGCCGCCTAAAGAGGACGATCTGCCCGACATTCCGGGATTGGATACCAAACTCGGGTTGAAGAGGGTCATGGGCAAGAAAGACTTCTACTTGACCATGCTGAGGAAATACGTCGATAATCAAAGTGAGGCTCCGACACAGATTCGACAAAGTCTGGGCGCCGGGGATTACGGAACGGCGGAACGCCTGGCCCATACGGCGAAGGGGGTGAGCGGGAATATCGGCGCCGCAAGATTGCAGGAACTGGCGGCCGCGGTAGAGAAAGCCATCAGGGACGGTGAAAGCCCCGAAGCGATTGAAGGCCTGCTGGGTTCCTTTGCGGATGCCCATGCCCTGTTGATCACGGGGTTGCGGGAGGCCTTGCCGGCTCCCGAATCCACCGGGAAAACGGACGAAACGGAAGCCTCAGTGGACCGGGAGCAGGGAGTTGCCGCCTGCAAGGCGCTGGCAAAATTATTGCGCAATGATGATAGTGAAGCGTTGGACCTGCTCGACGAGCGAAGGGAGCTCTTAAGAAGTATCCTGGGATCGAATGAATTCAGGTCCATAGAAAAGGCTTTAAAGGATTATGATTTTGAAAAGGCCCTGAACCTCCTCAGGGGCCGGGCGGAAAAAATGAAGATCGATCTGTAAACCATTAAACGATGAGAGGATTAGCGCCATGACAGATTCAAACCATGAACAGCAACAGACCGTCCTTGTTGTCGATGACACCCCGGATAACCTCACGATGATTACTTCGTTGCTCAAGGATCTCTACCGTGTAAAGATTGCCGTGAGCGGGAAGAAGGCCCTGCAGATCGCCTTTTCCAACGAGCCGCCGGATCTGATTCTCCTCGACATCATGATGCCGGAGATGGACGGCTATGAAGTCTGCAGCCAGTTGAAAAACGATTCGGAAACCAGAGACATCCCCGTTATTTTTCTCACCGCCAAAACGGATGTTGAGGATGAAGTGAAGGGGTTTGATCTGGGGGCCGCGGATTACATCACCAAGCCGGTCAGTCCGCCCATTCTGCTGGCCCGAGTCCGCACTCATCTGAGATTGAAAAGGATGACCGACTATTTGAAAAGCAAAATGGACCAGACCGGTGCGTGGTAACCCTGAAGGCTTGAATGGAACGGGCGGATGAATAACGAAAACAATAAAAGAGGAGTGCGCCATGGCCGATGCGAACCCATATATTGAAAAACCGACGGTATTGGTGGTGGACGATACGCCGGACAATCTGAGCTTGATGAGCGGATTGCTCAAGGATAAGTATAAAGTCAAGATCGCCAACAATGGTGCGCGTGCCCTGAAGGTCGTCATGACCGGTGCGCCCCCTGACATCATTCTCCTGGACATCATGATGCCGGTCATGGACGGATATGAGACTTGCCGGCACCTGAAAGAAAATCCGGAAACCAGGGACATCCCCGTCATTTTTCTTACCGCCAAAGCGGAAGTCGAGGATGAGATGAAGGGGTTTGAACTGGGCGCCGTGGATTACATCACCAAACCGATCAGTCCGCCCATCGTTCTGGCCCGGGTGCATACCCATCTGCAGTTGAAAAGGGTTCGGGATTATCTGAAGGATCAGAATGAATTTCTGGAGAATGAGGTGCGGCAACGCACCCAGGAGGTGGTCGCCGTCCAGGAGGTTACCATCCTGGCGATGGCATCGCTTGCGGAAACCCGGGACAACGATACGGGAAATCACATCCGCCGCACTCAGTTCTACGTCCGTGCCCTGGCGGAAAAACTTCGCAACCACGAACGTTTCTGTCATCTCCTCGATGACGACAAAACGATCGAATTGCTGTTCAAATCGGCCCCGCTCCATGATATCGGCAAGGTAGGCATCCCCGATGCCATTCTTCTGAAGCCCGGACGCTTTACTCCCGAAGAATTTGAAATCATGAAGTCCCACACCACACTGGGGCGCGATGCGATTCGGGCGGCGGAGCAACGGCTGGGTCTGGAATTGCCGTTTCTCGCTTATGCCAAGGAGATTGCCTATACCCATCAGGAGAAGTGGGATGGAACAGGATACCCGGAGGGACTGTCGGGGGATGACATTCCCATCTCCGGCCGTCTGATGGCGGTGGCAGACGTATATGACGCTCTGATCTGCCGGCGTATCTACAAAGAGGGCATGCCCCATGAAAAGGCGGTCGGTATTATTTTAGAGAGCAAGGGCTCTCACTTCGACCCCGACATCGTGGATGCCTTTATGGAAATTGCCGAGACGTTCCAGGAGATCGCCAAACGCTTCGAGGATACGGATCATGATCTCGAAAAACACGCAAAGCAATAGGCGGCATGATTGTATTCAGACATAAAAGATCCGGGTGCAAGGTTTCTTTCAAAGAGGAAGTTCAAGCGCCGCTTTCATGGCGAAAAAATTTACAAAATTTTCATTAACCGTTCATTATCCACTGCAGCGGGCCTGATCATCATTGGCCGTCAAGACTGTCTTGACAAACGGATGGTCGTGTCTATATGCTGATTAAAAAACATACAGGTTCAAACCATGCCATTTATCAGACCGGAAATCATTCGACCGCCCAGCGAGCATGCCAGCTATTATCTGC
>DAOTJI010000042.1:0-21796 GCA_035448625.1 Smithellaceae bacterium
CTTCCGCCATGAAAAGAACCGCCATTCTGCTCATCCTCATTCTGGCCTTCTTGCCTCAAGTCAGTGAGGCTGCCAATAAATCAACCTTCCCGAAATGGGTTCATGAATTACGTTCAGTTGTCGTCAAAACATTCCGGACAGAAGTCCATGTGTCTCATGTGAAATTGCCTGATCCGCTGGAGAAAGGAAAACATTTCACATTCTGCCTGAAGGGGAACGGCAGCCTGGGGAAAACCTCAGACCCTTTTGAGACCATGGAAAGAATGTTCTCCGCACATGCCTGGAGAGCTGTTCCAAGGTATCGGGCTGACGGTCACGGCAGCTCGTCGTTTGCCTACGAAAAAGGGAATCGCTTATGCAACATCTACGTCACGATTGACTCCAGTTGTGACGACGAAGAAACGGGCCATGTCCCAAGTAAATTCTGGTTTGAAATATACTGCCGCGATGAACAGCGGCTACATTGACAAACAAGATGCCGCGCTTCATTTTACCATTGAAGAGAAAAGGAGAATGAGATGCAAGACCTTAAATTAAGCACGGCCGTTTGCGGCATTGATTGCTTCAACTGCGAATTTTATTACACGAATATTGACTCTTTTTTTGAAAAGATGTCCGAAGACCGGAAAGCCGGATTTGCCTCCCGCGAAATGACCAAAGAGAAATTGCGTTGCAAAGGCTGCCGGACATCCGGATGCACAATGATCGCAGGCAAATGCGAAACACTGGAATGCGTGAAATCGAAAAAATTGGATTTCTGTTTTGAGTGCAGCGACTTTCCCTGCACCAAATTACAGCCGTTGGCAGAGGGCGCCGATCGATATCCTCACAATTTAAAAGTTTACAACCTGGCAACGATTAAGAACAAAGGGCTTGAGAAGTGGGCTTCTGAAGTGAATGAGATCAGAGCAAAGTATTTCAAGGGGAAATTTAAAATTGGCGCCGGTCCGCAAAAAAAGGATTGAGTCAACATATACGTGCGTCACCTGCCCATCGGGAACGATTACCCTGCGAATCATTGAAAACATTCGCGGCGGCGTCAACAGTCAATGGCGGGTCGGAATCAGTTGAGTTTCAGCAGTTCTTCCGGAGAATCAAAGAGATAATCCGGTTCGGCGGCGGATAATTTCTCCCGGGTGTGCCATCCCCAGGTCACCGCCACGGTTTGCACGCCCGCCTGTTTGCCTTCTTTTATGTCGCCGGTCGTGTCGCCGATGTAATAAATATCCTGCAGGGTGACGTGGTATTTCTGAATGACGTGAAGAATCTTGTCCTTTTTGCTGAGCATGAAATCGCACCCCAGAATGTCGTCAAAAATCCCGTTGAAATCATATAATCGCAGGGCTTCCTTGATCGTCGGCGCGTCATTGGACGAGATGATGATCAGGGGATGGTTCTTCTTCAGTTCCCGCAGCACCGGCCGGATGGCATGAAAAGGCTTCATGTCCGCGTAGTTGACTTTTGCCAGAATGCCCACGGACGCGTCTGAAAACTTTTTCATATCCACGCCCTTGTCTTCGAGCGACTGGTAAAAGTTGCCTTCAAAGAGCTCCAGGAACTCCTCCCGGCCGCGTGTGAGCGGCTGGCCGATCGCGTTGAGGCAATCGGTCACCGTTTTTTCGTACACGTCGATCGAATCCACCAGAACGCCGTCAAAATCAAAAAGCAGTAATTTCATATTCTTGCATCCCTGTCTGGCAGCAAAACCTAAACCTTGTCCTTCTGCGCATGATCCGAAATCCAGGAGTGTTTGAAAAAATCTGGATTCCCGCCTGCTCGGGAACGACACCATACTGATGATTCATCATGTAACACAACTCTTCAGACGGGAAATGGCCATCGGGAAGGGCGGCGCGAGAATGCCTTTTTCCGTGATGATGGCCGAGATCAACCGCGCCGGCGTGACGTCGAACGCGGGATTGTACACCTTCATGCCTTTCGGTGCGGCCGGCACGCCGCGAAAGGCCGTCACTTCATCGGCCTGCCTTTCCTCGATGGGAATTTCCGCGCCGGTTTTCAGCGAAAAATCAAACGTGGACAGGGGGGCGGCGATGTAAAAGGGAATCCGGTGCGCCCGGGCCAGCACGGCCAGTGAATAGGTGCCGATTTTGTTGGCCGCGTCGCCGTTGGCCGCGATCCGGTCCGCGCCGACGACGACTTTATCGATTTTCCCCTGCTTCATCAGACAACCGGCCATGTTGTCGCAGATGAGCGTGGCGGGAATTTTTTCCTTCTTCATTTCCCAGGCGGTGAGCCTCGCCCCTTGAAGGACCGGCCTTGTTTCATCGACATAGACATGCAGCTTCTTGCCCTGGGCGTAAGCCGCGCGGATCACGCCCAGGGCCGTTCCGTAACCGGCCGTCGCCAGTGCGCCGGCATTGCAGTGTGTAAGAACATTATCGCCGTCGGATAAAAGTTCTCTTCCTTGCCGCCCCATTTGACGGTTGATCGCAATGTCTTCGGCACAGATCCGCTTCGCCTCCCGGACCAGTTCGCGGGCCGGATTGCGCCTGCCCGAACGGACGACCTCGTCCAGACGCTTTTTCATCCGCTCCAGCGCCCAGAAAAGATTGCGCGCCGTGGGTCTCGCGGCTGCGATTTCATCGCAGAGCGCCTTGAATTTTTTGATGAATTTTTCGATGGGTTCCGAAGAAAACTCAAGCGCTCCCAGCGCCGCTGCCATGGCGGCGGCCACACCGATGGCCGGAGCGCCGCGCACCGTCAAATCCTTAATGGCGGCGATGACCTGCCGGTAGTCCGAACAGACCACCTGCCGCTCCATCCGCGGCAGCGCGTTCTGATCGATCATCACGACGTTGTTGTTTTTCCAGAACAGGGTCCTGATCATCCGGCCAGCATCTTTCTCAGCAGATCGTTGACGAGTTTCGGATTGGCCTTCCCCTGCGTGGCTTTCATCACCTGTCCCACGAAGAAGCCGAAAAGCTTTTCCTTGCCGCCGCGGTAATCCGCAAGCTGCCCCGGGTTGGCCTCGATGATCGCCGCAACGGTCTTTGCCAGCTCTCCTTCGTCGGTGATCTGCACCAGACCTTTTTCCCTGATGATCTCCCGAGGCGCTTTGCCGGTTGCGTACATGCCGGCAATCACCTCTTTGGCGATTTTTCCGCTGATGGTTCCTTCTTCAATGAGCCCGATCATGTCCGCAAGCGACCGGGCCGCAATCGGGCATTCGCGGATCGTTCGCCTGTCTTCGTTGAGAAATTTCAGGACGTCGCCCATCACCCAGTTGGCGGCGATTTTGGGCTTTCCGCAGAGATTCACCACTTCTTCGTAATATTCCGCCAGCGCCTTTCCCGAAGTCAGCACGCCCGCGTCGTAAGCCGAAATGGCATATTCCCGAATGAAGCGTTCGCGTTTGGCCTGCGGCAGCTCCGGCAATCCGGAGCGGATTTCGGCCACCCAGGCTTGATCCACGACCACCGGCACCAGATCGGGGTCCGGAAAATACCGATAGTCGTGCGCCTCCTCCTTCGAGCGCATGGGGTTGGTGACGCCCTGCGCGTCGTCCCACAGGCGCGTTTCCTGGATGATGGTCTCGCCGTTCTCCACCAAGTACTGCTGGCGCTTGACTTCATACTCCAGCGCGCGCTGAACGTTGCGGAAGGAGTTCATGTTCTTGAGTTCCGTTCGCGTTCCGAATTCCTTCTGCCCGCGCGGCCGGATCGACACGTTGGCGTCGCAGCGGAAGGACCCTTCCTCCATGTTGCCGTCGCAGATTTCGAGATACACCAGGATTTCATGCAGGCGCCGCAGGTATTCCGCCGCTTCTTCCGGCGAGCGAATGTCCGGCTCCCCGACAATTTCTATCAGCGGCACGCCGGTTCGGTTCAAATCCACGTAGCTTACCGGGTTATGGTCGTCATGAATCAGCTTTCCCGCGTCTTCCTCCATATGAATCCTAGTGATGCCGATCCTCCGGGGTCCCTCGCCCGTCTCGATCATGATGTAGCCGTGCTCCGCAAGCGGATAGGCGTACTGCGAAATCTGGTACCCCTTGGGCAGGTCGGGATAAAAATAATTTTTTCTTGCGAAGACGTTTCGGCCATTGATGGTGCAGTTCGTCGCCAGCGCCATCTTCATGGCGTATTCGACGACTTTTTTGTTGAGCACCGGCAGGACGCCCGGCATGCCCAGACACACCGGGCAGGTGTGGCTGTTGGGCGACGCTCCGAACTCGGTGGAGCAGTTGCAGAAAATTTTCGTTTCCGTGAGCAGTTGGGCGTGGACTTCCAGCCCGATGATGGTTTCAAAATCCATTATAAAGCAGGCCTCCTTTTTTCCACGGCGGCGCTTTTTTCATACGCCGAAGCCAACTGAAGCAGCTTCCCTTCCTCGAAATGTCCCGCAAGGAACTGGACACCGATCGGCAGGCCCGACGCGCTGAAGCCGCAGGGCACGGAGATGCCGGGAATGCCGGCCAGATTGGCGGAGATGGTAAAAATATCGGAAAGATACATTTGAAGCGGATCGTCCGTTTTTTCCCCCAGCCTGAACGCGGGCGTCGGCGACGTTGGCGTCAGGATCGCGTCACATTTCGTGAAGGCCTCGTCAAAGTCCCGGCGGATCAGCGCCCGCACCTGCGAAGCTTTGCCGTAATAGGCGTCGTAGTATCCGGCGGAAAGGGCGTAGGTTCCGATCATGATGCGGCGCTTGACCTCCGCGCCGAAACCCTGGCGGCGGGACATTTGATACATTTCCGCGAGATCGCGGGCGTCGGCGGCGCGGAATCCGTACCGGACTCCGTCGTAGCGGGCCAGGTTGGAGGAAGCCTCCGCCGGCGCGATGATGTAATAAACCGCCACGCAGTACCGGGTGTGCGGAAGCGAAATCTCCACGATCGAAGCGCCGCACCGCCTGATGGTTTCAACGGCGTTCCGGACGGCGGCGGACACTTCCGGGTCGATGCCTTCGATAAAATATTCTTCGGGAATGCCGATTCTCCAGCCTTGAACGTCGCGGCCGATAAATTGGCGGTAGTCGGGAACTTCCGCCCGGACCGATGTGGATTCCTTCGGATCGTAGCCCGCCAGAACATTCATCATGATGGCGCAGTCTTCCACGTCTCTCGTAAAGGGGCCGATCTGATCGAGCGAGGAAGCGAAGGCGATCAGGCCGAAGCGCGAGACTCTCCCGTACGTCGGCTTCATCCCGACCACGCCGCAGAGCGCCGCCGGCTGGCGGATCGAGCCGCCCGTATCGGAGCCGATCGAGGCGATGCATTCGCCGGCGGCCACCGCCGCGGCCGAACCGCCGCTGGACCCGCCCGGAATGCGTTCCAGATCCCAGGGATTGCGGGTGGGGCCGAAGGCCGAGGTTTCCGTGGAGGATCCCATCGCGAATTCATCCATATTGGCCTTGCCCACAAACACGGCCCCGGCCTGTGCCAGTTTTTCCACGACCGTCGCGTTGTAGGGCGGAACGAAGTTGTGCAGAATCCGCGATCCGCACGTCGTCGGAATGCCGCGGGTGCAGACAATGTCTTTCAGAGCGATGGGAATGCCGGTCAACGGCTGCAGATCCCCTTTTTGGATGCTCTCGTCCGCCCGAGCGGCGGCGGCCATCGCTTCCTCCTTCATCAGGCGGATGTAAGCATGGACGCGGTCTTCCACCGCGTTGATGCGTAAAAAAACGGATTCGGCAATCTGCAGGGCCGAAACGCCGCCGCTTCGGATTTTTTCCTGCAATTCATGAATGGTCAACTGGTGCAGCTCCATAAACGCCTCAACAATCCTGTTTGCGGGCACAAATCTGTGCTTTGGTCAGCCCGGATCGCCCGTTTGTGTATAAGATTACCGTTCCCTGCCGTGTGCAGGCCGGAAAATCGTCTCCGCCCGCGCAGGCGGCCGGTCTTTTCCCCGTTTGCTTCATTCGATGACCTTGGGAACCCTGAAAAACTCGCCGCGCGCGTCCGGCGCGTTAGCCAGCGCCTCCTGCGGTGCGAGGGATGGAGCCACCCGGTCTTCTCGAAACGCGTTGGTCACGGCAATTGCATGGCTCATCGGCTCCACACCCGCCGTGCCCAGCTCGTTTAGCTGATCGATGTAGAGCAGAATGTCATTGAGCTGGGCGGTAAACTTTTCCTTTTCCGCCTCCGATATTTCCAGACGCGCCAGTCTGGCAACATATCCGACATCCGACGTGCTGAGCTTCACCATATCCTCCTAAAACACTTTCCAGTAGGGCTGCATGCCCTTCATCACCGCCTGAATGACCGGCCGGTTCTCCTCATCCGCGTGCTTTTCCAGATCGTCCAGCTTTCGGTCCGTCCAGTGCGTCTCGTCAAACATCTCTTCCAGCGTCGCCTTGGCCGACCGGGCCAGACCCACGGTGTGATACCCGCCTTCCAGCACGCCGACCACGCGTCCTCGGCAGCACCGGTCGGCAATATTGAGCAATACGCGTGCCATCGCCGCAAATCCTTCGGGCGTAACGCGCATTCCGCCCAGCGGATCCTGATAGTAAATGTCATAGCCCGCGGAAATCAGGATCAATTCCGGCACAAAGGCGTTCGCGATCGGCTCCAGAATCCGGCGAAACACGGAAACAAATGTCGCGTCGACCGCTCCGCGTCGAAGAGGAACATTCACGGTGTACCCCAGCGCCTGGCCTTCTCCGATTTCCATCAGGCTCCCCGTACCCGGGTAGTAGGGGTACTGATGCGTGGAAAAATACAAAACACGCCGGTCGGAATAAAACATTTTCTGTGTCCCGTTTCCGTGATGCAGGTCCCAGTCCACGATCAGGATTTTTTTCAAGCCGTGCTTTTTCATAGCGTGCATCGCGCCGATGGCGACATTGTTGAAAATGCAGAAACCCTCGGAATTTCCGGCGCCCGCGTGATGTCCGGGCGGACGCACAAACGCAAAGGCGTTGTCCACTGCACCGGTCATGACGGCGTCGATGGCGTTGAGCAGGCCGCCTGCGGCGAGTTTTGCGATTTCATAACTTTCCGGCCCGGCAATGGTATCGGAATCGAGAAAAACGCAGTCCTTCCCGGCGGTGCCTGCAATTTCCCGAATATAAGGCAGCGTATGGACATATGCGATTTCTTCGTGAGTGGCTTCGCGCGGTTCGATGCTTTCGTATTTCCAGGACATATGCGGGTTGTCCAGCATCTCATAAACGGCCGCCAGCCGCTCCGGGCTTTCCGGGTGATCCATTCCGGTTGCATGCTGCAAGTAGCGGCCATCCTTAACAATTCCAGTTCTCCGGGACACGGTCACCTTCCTTCCTGAAGCTTGAACGGTCGTGTATCATAAATGATTTTAAAGAGCAAATACCGCCTTGTCCGGCCGGTTTACTGCCAGGAAAAAATCAGCCGGGTAAAGTAGGTGGTATCCAGATAAACTTTATTTTCGGCTGGTTTGCTGTTGTAATCGTTGCTGACGCCGAGGCGGAGTTTCCAGGTTTCGGAGGCAACAACCGGAATGTCAAACGCGCTTTCATGGTAAATCCGGTAATCGAGGTAATCCTGCAGGCTGGGGGTGTAGGTGACATCATTGGTCAGGCGCCAGGCGTTGGCAAAACGGTACAGATGGGAAACCCCCAGATCGAGCCCGAACGTGGCCCGCGAGGGTTCATGCTTCAAGGTTTCGTGACGAAACATCAGACCGGTTCTACCCCTCAGTGTGTGATGGGCTTTTTTCAGAAAGAAGTAGCCGTAACCGGCGGCGGCCGTGGCCCTAAAGTCAACGGCGGCGATCTGATCGTTTTCCGCTTCCAAGCGTGCGTACCAGGAATGTTTTTCCCGGAAATAGGACTCGAAATCGATTCCACCGACCGTCTGGTTTGCGCTTTCGATGCCGTCCTCTTTCGCATAAGCATAGCGCAGGTAGAGGAGCAGACGGTCGCGGGGGCCCTGCAGTTTGGCCTGCGCCCTTGAACCGACGCTGAGGCGCTCGGCGTTGCCCGTCTTTCCTCCCGCGTCCAATCCAACCTCAAAGTCCCAGCGCCGGGCCCGCGGATCGGGGGCGCCTTCAGGCCAGACCTGTTCCGGGGCATCGCTGCTGACCATCACTTTCCCATCCGCCGCATCGATCCGCGTTTGCTTTCTTGTATAGGTGAGTTTTCCTCGGACGGGATCGTGACCGGGAAAAGCCACATAAACGGGATGATCCGTCGTGCAAGTCAACACCCGCGACGCCTCCACGCTCAGAACACCGGCAAAGTCCGTCCGGACCAGAATCTTTTTTCCATCCATCCGAAAGATGGTTCCGATAATGGTGGATCCGTTTTCCAGCTCGATGACGTCCGCGCGCGCGGACACAGGCGGGAGACATGCCGGAAGAAAAAACCACAGGAGCAGGATGATGATTTTTTTCATGGGGGGCCTCCTTGCGGATTCGGGCGGCGACGGCAGGCGGGGCCGGCCTTCGGATCAGCACCTTAAAAAAAACCGATGCAGATAACCGGTTGTGTACAGATCTTCTTTGCCCGCGGCGGGAAAACCGTAAGGCGGATGGAGAAAGTCGTCGGTTGCTTCGAGGGCCATGCCTGAAGACAGATGCGCAAAGTCTACGATCGGGCCCGGGTCGGGCCCGCCGGCCGGGATGGACGGGGTTAAGGGCGGCGGATTCAATTTCTTCATGGGACTGATATACCAGAAGACGGGAAGAGCCGTCAAAGACCAAATCCGCGGAAGAACGCGCGGCAACCGCCGAGCATCCGAATCCCCTATTTCGCGTCTTCGGCCGGATGCTCCACCGTGACGGCCACCAGGCGCCACGACGTGCCGTAAAGGGTCACGGTTTTCCAAAGGGCGTTCTTCCGGACAACGTTTGCGGATTGGCCTTGCGTGAATTCGTAAACGCCTTTTCCCCGCGGCCGCACGGCGATTCGTTTTCCCAGCGCCAGAAGACCGGCGTAAGGCTGATAGCGTTTGGAGGTGAACAGATTCAGTCCGATCTGCGACGCATCCGCATCATACAGAATCAAGCCGCCTTTCTCCATGGCCCATATCGCGACGGGGGTTTGCCGAACCAAAGGAACCAAAACGCTGCCGAGGAACTTCTCCGGCTGAAAAAGAACGCTCACGGCACCGATTCTCTTCCCCTCCGGACTCACGACCGGGTATTGTGCGTCCACCGCCGGAAATCCTTCTACCGAAACAAAAACGCTGCTCAATGCGGGCCGGCCCGTTTTCAAAACACGCTGGACCTGTGTTTGGCCGGAAATGTCTTTCTGCTCGAAGCGCCGGAAGGCTTCCGGTTCGACCACCGCCATGCGGCCCTGAAGATTTATGGCCGCGCAGTCCACCGCATAGTCGAACTTCCCGCACAACGAAGCAAGAACCGGCCTCGCACTCTCTCCGGTCAGGCCGGTTTTCCCCAGCGCAGCAGCCGCTTCGCGAAGGCCCTTGTCCAGCCGGTTCAACTCCTCTGCAACTTTCTGCCGTGCCGCCTCCAGCACCCGATCCTCTCCGGCCGCGCAATAAACCGTTGCGGGCCGAAGCAGCAGAACGATCGCCAGGGCAGACAGCCATCCGATGATCCTGTTTTTTCTCAACACTTCTCTACCTCCCGTGATGGATGAAAAGGGCTCTCGACGGACGACCTCCATCCGCTGTGTTTCCCCCGCCGTGGTTCGTCCCGGAGCCGTTGTTGACAATTATCCTTGAAAACCCTATAATAATCAACCGGGATTGTAAAAGCGCCTTTCGACAACCGCAGGGAGGCAAAGATGAGCATCCGAATCGTGCGCCTGGGAACGAACAGAAATCCAAACGAAGGTCTTCGCGTCGGAACGGTCCGCCGGCCTCCGCGCGGCGTTCCCAAAAGCGAGTATGCCGCACAAAACTGGTATGATGTCTGGTTTCCCAACCTCTCGCCCCGTCCGGAAACGATGAAGCTGGGTCAACAGGCAAAAACTCAAAATGACTGGAATGCATTTTTCCGAAAATTCCGGGCGGAAATGACGACCCCGGAAAACGGAAGAATGCTGGACCTGCTGGCCGCCCTTTCACATCAGACGAATTTTTCCATCGGCTGCTACTGCGCCAACGAAGCGCACTGCCACCGGTCCGTACTGCGCTCCCTTCTGCTCGAGCGGGGCGCCGACGTGGAAGGTTGATCCGGGCCGGAGGTCACATATTCTTCGCGGCGTTTTCAATCGCCTTTTTGACGGCGTCGATTTTTTCCGCGCTCATCCGGACGGAAATCCCCATCACCAGCGTGCGGCTTAAAATGTCTTCCGCAAACGGAATGCTCTTGCGGGAATACTTCACCCTGCCTTTGTTGGCTTTGTCCGCAAACGGGTATTTCTTCGAATTGGCCGTTGAAAAAGCCAGGAAGTGCTCCCAGTTGGGAACGTAGTGCCACTTATTGTTTTTGTAGCACGTCGTATCGAGGCCGCCTGCGGCCAGCAGCTTCTGGAATTTGAGCGCCGGCTTTTCTTCCGGCAGATGGAACGCCAGAAACGTCGCGGAATCGCCTTCCGGATCCGGCAGCGTTCGGAAACCGACGCCTGGAACCTGCGCCAGCGCCTCTTTGATGAGCGCCTTGTTTTTCTTCTGTTCGGCCACGATGTAGTCCAGCTTGCGAAGCTGCGCCAGCCCTACGGCTCCCTGCAGCTCGTTCATGCGGTAGTTGAAACCGAGGATGGTGCGGCCCTCGAGCGCGCGGCTGACCTTCGGGTTGTGGTCGTGGCCGTGGTCGGAGTACCACTCCGACCGCAGATACAGTTTTTTATTGTTCGTAATCACCATGCCGCCTTCGCCGGTGGTCAGGGTCTTGTAGTAGTCAAAGCTGAAAATGCCCATGTCGCCGAAGCCGCCCAGCTTTTTCCCCTTGAAGCTCGCGCCGCAGCCCTGGGCGTTGTCTTCCAGCACCAGCAGCTTATGCTTGCGGGCCATCCGCATGATCCTGTCGATCTTCGCCGCCGACCCGCACATGTGAACGGGAATGACCGCTTTGGTGTACCGTGTTTTCTTCTTTTCGATTTCCTCCGGATCAAAATTCAACGTGTCGTCGATGTCGCACATGACCGGGATTGCGCCGACTTCCAGGACGGCTTCATACGTGGCCAGAAACGTGAAGGCCGGAACGAGCACTTCGTCGCCGGGGCCCACATCCATCGCGGTGAGCGCCACCTTGAGCGCCGAGGAACCGGAGGTCACGCCCAGTGCGTATTTCACGCCGCAGTACCGGGCGAACTCCTCTTCCAGCCGGCGCACCTTGAAGACGCCTTTTCTTTCCTTGTCGAACCCGTAGCGCATCAGGACGCCGGTTTCCAGCACGTCCATCACTTCCTTGATTTCTTCCTGTCCGATCAGTTCGGCCCCTGCCATAATAGTCCTCCTTAGCGTGTTTGCGGCGGCAGATTAGATGGCGGCATCATGCCCAATCCAATCGATTAATAGGCTTCCGCGTAAATCGCGATCATGTCTTCTTTGGTCATCTTGCGGGGATTGTTCTCCAGCGGCCGGGCCACCGTCGTCGCCACGTCCGCCAGCGCCGGAAAATCGCTTTCCTTCACGCCGAAATCCCGAATCGCGGCGTCAATGCCGCAATCCCCGATCAGCTCCTCCACGGCTTCCACCGCCAGGCGAGCCGCCTCGCGATCGGACAGCCCCTCGGTGCACTCGCCCATCGCGTCGGCGATGTCGGCAAATTTTTCGACGGCGCCCGGCAGATTAAAGGCCATCACCGGCGTCAGCAGAATCGTGTTGGCCAGACCGTGGCTGACGCCGAACCTGCCGCCCAGCGGATACGACAGGGAATGAACGGCCGTGACGCCCGCGTTGGCCAGGCCGATGCCCGCATAGAGGCTGCCCAGCAGCATTCGTTCGCGCGCGGCGATATTCTTTCCGTCATGAACGCAGGTGCGCAGGTTTTCGGCAATGAGCGAAATCGCCTCCAGGGAAAACATCTCACTCAGGGGTGAAGATTGGATCGAGGTGTAGGATTCAATGGCGTGGCACAGGGCATCCATGCCCGTCTGCGCCGTGGGCGCGGGGGGCAGCGTGAGCGTCAGCTCCGGGTCCAGAAGCGCCAGCTCCGGATACAGGTAGGGGCTGTTCATGCCTTCCTTCTTTTTGAGGTTCTTTCGGACAAAAACCGCCGTAAAGGTCACTTCGCTGCCGGTTCCGGCGGTGGTGGGAATCATGATTTTGGGCAGCCCGGCCTTGGGAACTTTATTCAGTCCCAGATAATCCGCGGCCTCGCCTTTATTCGTCGCAATCACCGCGATAGCCTTGGCCACGTCCATCGCCGAGCCTCCGCCGATGCCGATCACGATGTCGCATTTGTTTTTGACGGCCAGCGCCGCCCCTTCATTCGCCAGTTCAATGCGGGGCTCCGGCTCCACCTTGTCAAAAAAAGCAAACTTGATCCCGTCGGATTCCAGAAGGGCCGAGATTTTTTCCTTAAGTCCCGTTTTGGCCAGGTTTTGATCGATGACCACCAGCGGCTTTTGGCCATGATGCTCCTTCACATGTGCGGCCAGCGCCGCCAACGCCCCGCTGCCGAACACGATTTTTTTGGCGCCGGTAAACGAAAAAATCTTCCTCATGGTCAAACTCCCTCCGTCTGTTGGTTTTAAAGCACGGCCGTTTTGCAGGATTCAGGGTTTCCCTTTCACGACAAATCAGCCCCAATGTCAAGTTTTTTTGTGCAGCGCGCGCCACTCCAATCGGCGGCAAATGCCGCGGATCATCTTGACTTCCCGCGACAGGAGTCCGGCACGCGAAAAAAATCTTCGCACATCCAGCATCCAGTATTCCGGGTTTTCCGGGTTCAAAAAGCCGATGTCGGCCAGCAGGTCCCGAATCTGCCCATACATGCCCTCCAGTTCGGAGGCAAGCGCCAGTTTCTGCACCGTCTGGTGCGCGCATCCCTCCTCCTGCACCGCGGTGAAGATTTCATAGCAGAGAATCATCACGGCCTGGGACAGATTCAGCGAGGTGAATTCGCGGGAAGTCGGAATCGTTACCACGCTGTGGCAAAGGCGAAGCTGATCGTTGGCCAGACCCGTGTCTTCGGGTCCGAACAGAAGCGCGACGCTGTTTTTCGGCAGCAGGCCGGCGATTTTCTTCGCTTCCGCCCGCGGCGCAACAAACGGCCCCCGGGCCTTGCCCAGGCGGGCGGTGGTGCCCACAATATAGTTGAAGCCGCCCAGCGCCTCTTCAATGGTATCGCAATATCGGATGGCGTCCAGGACATCCGCCGCCAGATGCGTGGAGCGCCGCTCCATTTCTTCGCGGTCCAGACCGGTTTCCCCGACGACAACAATTTTGCTGATCCCCATATTCTTGGCCGCCCGCGCCGCCGAACCGACATTCCCCGCGTACTTGGGCTTATATAAAACAATGTGGATGTTTTTTGTTTTGGTTTTCAAAAGAATCCCCTTCCATTATTCGTTTGCGGCGAGGAGCGTTTTTTGTTATTTCCCTACAACATGAATCCGGATATGATCTTCCTTCAGCAGGGCGCAAAACTGCTCGGCCTTGAACTCACCGACCGGCAGATCGATCAGTTCGATCTTTACCGGCAGGAACTCCTGAAGTGGAACGCCAGAACCAATCTGATCTCCAAAAGCACGGAAAGGCAAATCGCGGCCCGTCATTTTCTGGATTCACTGACCGCCGCCCGTTTTATCCGCCCCGACAACGCCCGCTTGGTGGACATCGGCTCCGGCGCCGGTTTTCCCGGCCTGCCGCTCAAAATAGCCTTGCCGTCTATACAACTTTGCCTTCTGGAATCCAACCGGAAAAAAGTGTCTTTCCTGAAGTATATTGAACGTCTGTTGAATCTGGACGGCGTGGTCACGCTCCAGGACCGGACGGAAAACATTGTCCGCAAGGACCAGTGGAGAGAAAAATTTGATGTAGTAATCTCCCGTGCCTCTCTGAAGCTGCCTGATTTGGTGCTTCTGGGACAGTATTTTCTCGTGACCGGCGGCCTGTTGATAACTTTAAAAGGTCCGGCCGCTTCCCTGGAGCTGGAAGCCGCTCTTTCCGGGGAAAACTCAACTAAATTATATCAATTATATCAAGAGGATATAAATCTTCCTTTTTTGGGCCCGCCGCGCAAAATTATTGTCCTGCAAAAGGCAAAATAAAGGCAAAAAAACCTTCTAAAAAACCCTTTTTTGTGTTAGCTTTCCCGCAGATTTTTTCCAGAAGCAATTTTCGAGAGTATTACAAAAAATAATGAGTAAAATCATATGTATCGCAAACCAGAAAGGGGGCGTCGGCAAAACGACGACGGCGGTCAATCTGTCCGCTTCACTGGCTGCCGCCAACCGGAAAACCCTGCTTATCGATGCAGACGCGCAGGGCAACTCCACCAGCGGCCTCGGCATCGACCGGATGCGTTATGATAAAGCGAATTTTTATCATGCCATGATCGGCAAAGCGCCTTTGGAATCGGTGATTGTTGAGACGGCTTTGCTCAACCTGGACATCGTTCCGTCGAACCAGGACCTGGTCGGCATGGAAATCGAATTTGTTTATCTCGAAAACCGCGAAAGACGGCTTCGTTCACTCCTTCAGAACCTGAATCTTCCCTACGAATTCATTCTGATCGACTGCCCGCCTTCGCTGGGGTTCATGACGGTCAATGCGCTCGTCGCAGCGGACACGCTGATCGTTCCCCTGCAGTGTGAGTATTACGCACTGGAAGGCCTGGGGCATTTGCTCAATACGGTAAAACTGGTAAAAGCCGGCATGAATCCGAATCTGGCTCTGGGCGGCATACTGCTCACGATGTTTGATCCGCGAAATACGCTTTCGCACCGCGTGACGGAAGACGTCCGGAAGCACTTGGGGCGAAAAGTTTTCCAAACGGTCATTCCTCGCAATGTGCGGCTTTCGGAAAGCCCCAGCCACGGGCTGCCCATTATTTTATACGACATCAAATCGCGCGGCGCGATTGCCTATATGGAGCTTGCGCAGGAAATTCTTCGGGGGGAACGATAGATGGCGCAAAAAAAAGACGCCCTGGGCAAAGGCCTCGGCGCTATTTTTTCGGACCTGCTCGAGCCGGATACGGGACGAAAGGGCTCCGTCAACACCTGCGGCATCGAGGAACTGCGGCCGAACCGCTGGCAGCCCCGGAAGAATTTCAATGACGAGGACCAGAAAAATCTGATCGCATCCGTCCGGCAGAGCGGAATCATTCAGCCGATCGTCGTGCGCAGGGCCGATTCCGGCTACGAAATCATCGCCGGGGAGAGACGCTGGCGAGCGGCGCAGGCGGCGGGCCTCAAGGAAGTGCCGATCGTTGTCCGTAAAGCCACGGACGCGGAGGCCGCAGAACTGTCGCTGATCGAAAACATTCAGCGCGAAGAGCTGGGTCCACTGGAAGAAGCGGACGCCTATGTCACGCTGATGGAAACTTTTCACCTGTCGCAGGAATCCATTTCCGCCCGCATCGGCAAGGACCGCTCCACCATTGCCAACACCATCCGCCTTTTGAAGCTGCCGGACGGGGTAAAGGCCGCGCTCGCGGAAAAAAAAATCTCCCCGGGGCACGGCCGCTGCCTTCTGGCGTTGAACTCGGCGGGGGAACAGACCGCCGCGCTGGATGTGATTATAAAAAAAGGGCTTTCGGTTCGGGAAACGGAAAAGCTCGTCAACCGGCTGAAACAAAAGCCGGCGGAGAAAAAAACGGCTGCCCGGGACCGCTTTATGGCGGATCTGGAAAAGCAACTGACGGCCAAATGCATGGCGCGCGTCCGCCTGAAAGGGTCCTCCAAAAAAGGAATGATTGAGATTTCCTATCGGTCCATGGACGAGCTGAATCGTCTGGCCCGCTATCTCCTGGACGAGCTGTAGGAAATGAAAATATATCCACATCTGTGGATAAGTTGTTTGGAAAAGGTTGATCATGGAATCTGTCTGGGACAAAGCCACAAAAATTATTCAGGAAAAAGTTTCAAAACAAAACTTCGACACCTGGATCAAACCCATCAAAATCGTCTCCATGGAAGACAAATGCGTCCAGTTGTCCGTGCCCAACAAATTTTTCAAGGACTGGTTGATGGACAACTATTTGTCCATGATCAAAAATTCCCTGCACAGCGTGATCGGCATCAGTGTGGACATCGATTTCATGCTCAGCAAAGACAAGGAAAAAAAGCCGGAAGTCGCCGCCCTGCCTTTCGATCAGGGGAAAAACCAACCGGCGCCGTCTCCACAGCGGAGCAAATACTTTTCTTTCCTTAACAGCAACTACACGTTCGACCGGTTTGTGGTCGGCCCCTCCAACCAGTTTGCGCACGCCGCTTCCATCGCCGTCGGCAAGCAGCCGGCCAAAAATTACAATCCTCTTTTTATCTACGGGGGTTCAGGGCTGGGAAAAACCCACCTGCTCAACGCGATCGGGTTGATGACGGTCGAGACCCATCCGGATCTGAACGTCATGTACGTATCCGCGGAATCCTTCATGAACGAGATGATCAACTCCATCCGTTACGACCGGATGCAGAAATTCCGCGAAAAATACCGCAACATCGGCTGCCTCTTGATCGACGATATTCAGTTCTTCGCCGGCAAGGACAAAACACAGGAAGAATTTTTTCATACCTTCAACACCCTTCACGATTCCGGCAAGCAGATCGTCGTGACCTCGGATAAGTTTCCCAAGGATATTCCGAATCTGGAAGGTCGTCTGCGATCCCGTTTTGAATGGGGGCTCATCGCAGATATTCAACCGCCCGAGATTGAAACCAAAATCGCCATCATTGAAAAGAAAATGCATGAGAGCAAGATGGAGCTTTCCCCGGCCGTGACGCATTACATCGCGTCGCATGTGGAGTCCAACATCCGTGAACTGGAAGGCTTTTTAATCCGGATTTCCGCCTACTCTTCGCTTACCAACCGGGAAATAGACCTGGATCTGGTCAAGGAAGTTCTGAGAACGATCGTCAAGCACAACAATAAAGAAGATGTCAGCATTGAGGAAATTTTGAAAATCGTATCCGGTAAGTTGAATGTAAAGATTTCAGACATCAAGGCGCACAATAAAAACAAGAATCTGGTCCTGGCCCGGCAGATTTCCATGTATCTCGCGAGGAAGCTGACCAACTTCTCCTTTCCCGACATCGGACAGAAAATCGGAGGGCGCGATCATTCCACCGTGATTTACGCCAACAATAAAATCGTAAAATCCATCGAATCGGATGCCTCTTTGAAAAAATTGATTCAGGACATCGAGGATAGCGTCATCCACAAAACGTAACCAGAATCTGCACGACTCCTCCACAGGAGATGAAGACCGAAAGGATTGAAATAAGAAGCAAACGATACGGTCATCCACATATCCACAGGCGTTATTACTAATACTAGTTATGTATAGGCAAGAAAAAAAATAAAAGCATTAATGGGAGGCGACGATGGAATTTAAAGTGAATCGAAACATTTTTCTGGACGGAATTCAGAAAACCTTAGGCATTGTCGAAAAAAAGACAACAACACCCATTTTAAATAATGTTCTTTTAAAGGCGGAAGCCAACAAGATCAAGATCATCGCCACCGACCGGGAAATCAGTCTCATTTCCGATTATGAGGCGGACATCGCCGAAAAGGGTGAAATTACCCTGTCGGCTAAAAAACTTTTTGAAATGGTTCGAGAGATTCAGGGAGAGACGATTCATTTTACCAAGAGCGCCAACAATATTGTAAAAGTCACGTGCCAGCGGGCCACGTATAAAATACCCGGGCTTCCCGCGGATGATTTTCCCCCTGTGGCGGATAGTCATCAGGTGGAGTTTTTCCCTATTCCGGGATCGGTGCTGAAGGAATTGATCAGCAAAACATCCTTTGCCATGGCGTTTGATGAAAGCCGGAAGAATCTGAACGGTGTTTTTCTGGAGACCTCATCGGACGGCAAGAATCATATCTGGAGAATGGTGGCAACGGACGGCCACCGATTGGCGGTGGCCCGCGCCCAGACGGCCGATCCGTGTCCGGAAACGGCCAAGGGGATCATCATTCCCCGCAAAGGGCTTATGGAAGTGAAAAAACTGACGGATGTTCATGAAAACGTCAGTGTCGGCATTCATAAGAATATGTTTGTGATTAAAACGGAAAACACGGTTTTGAAAGTCAATCTGGTGGATGCCGAATATCCCGATTACAAGCGGGTGATCCCCGTGGAAAAAGGCACAAGCGTCACCCTGGACAAGGAAATATTCCTGCACTCGCTCAGAAGAATGAACGTGGTCTCTTCCGAACGTTACAGCGGCGTCATTATAACGTTTGCCCCGGATAAAATGACGTTGAATTCCACAAATCTGGATGTCGGGGAAGCCACGGAAGAAATCGATATCGTGTACGCGGGCGAAGAAATGGAAGTGGGGTTTAATGTCAACTATGTCATTGATGCCGTTTCGGCCGTTTCGACCGACCGCGTGGTGATGGAAGTGGGCGTCGGACTGAAGCCGACCCTGATCAAACCGGCGGAGGGCGACCATTATCTGTGCATCGTCATGCCGTTGAAAATATAAAATGCATGTTGTGAAATCGTGCAGAGATTGAAGGAGTCAAAAAAGCGGTTATGGTAGAAAAGTATAATGCCGACAGCATTAAGGTTTTAGAAGGTCTGGAAGCGGTTCGCAAGCGTCCGGCCATGTATATCGGTTCCACCAGCAAAGAAGGCCTTCACCATCTGGTGTATGAAGTCGTGGACAACAGCATCGACGAGGCGGCGGCGGGTTTCTGTGATTTCATCTCCGTTAAAATTCGCGTGGACAACAGCATCGTCGTTGAAGACAACGGCCGGGGGATCCCGGTGGATATCCACAAAACGGAGGGCGTTTCGGCGGCGGAAGTGGCGATGACCAAACTGCACGCCGGCGGAAAATTCAACAACGAGACCTACAAAGTTTCCGGCGGCTTGCACGGCGTCGGCGTGTCGGTGGTCAACGCGCTTTCCCGGACCTGCGAGCTGGAAGTGCGCCGCGACGGCAATGTGTACCGGCAGACCTATCAACGGGGCATTCCGGACGGACCGCTGCAGGCCGTCGGCAAAAGCCGGGGCAGAGGCACGACCGTCGCCTTTCTTCCGGACGATGAAATCTTCGAAGAAACGGAATTCAGTTTTGACGTGATTGCCAACCGCCTGCGGGAGCTGGCCTTTCTCAACTCCGGCGTCAAAATCACGCTGCTGGACGAACGGTCCGACAAAAAGGCGGAGTTTTTTTACAAGGGCGGGATCGTTTCCTTTGTGGAATACATCAACCGCAACAAGAAAGTGCTTCACAAGGAGCCGATTTACGTGAACGGCGCACGGGAAGACTGCTCCGTGGAAGTCGCCCTCCAATACAACGACAGCTATCTGGAAAACATCTTCTCCTTTGCCAACAGCATCAACACCGTGGAAGGCGGCATGCACATGGTCGGCTTCCGTGCGGCGCTGACCCGCGTGTTCAATAATTACGCCGCCGCCAACAAGATCATCAAGGACGGCAAGGAATCGCTGCGGGGTGAAGACCTTCGCGAAGGGCTGGCCTGCGTCATCAGCGTGAAGGTCAGGAATCCGCAGTTTGAAGGGCAGACCAAAACCAAGTTGGGCAATTCCGATGTCCGCGGACTGGTGGAGGGAATCGTTTACGAGAAAATCGGGTCCTACCTCGAGGAAAACCCGTCTGTTGCCCGGCAGATCCTCAACAAGTGCATGGAAGCCGCCCGTGCGCGGGAGGCGGCCCGGAGAGCCCGGGAGCTGACGCGCCGCAAAAGCGCGCTCGAAGTCGGCGCCCTTCCCGGCAAGCTGGCCGATTGCCAGGAAAAGGACCCGGCCGCAAGCGAGATTTACCTGGTGGAGGGAGATTCGGCGGGCGGCTCGGCCAAACAGGGGCGAGACCGGAAAAACCAGGCGATCCTGCCGTTGCGCGGCAAGGTGCTCAACGTGGAAAAAGCGCGCTTTGACAAAATGCTGCAGAACGAAGAAATCAAAGTGATTGTCACGGCCCTGGGAACGGGCATCGGCACCGACGATTACGACGTCAGCAAGCTCCGGTATCACAAAGTCATCATCATGACGGATGCCGACGTGGACGGATCACACATCCGCACCCTGCTGCTGACTTTCTTTTTCCGCCAGATGCGCGAGCTGATCGAGAGGGGGTATTTGTTTATCGCGCAGCCGCCGCTGTACAAGGTGGTGGACAAAAAGAAAGAATTTTACATCCAGAATGAAGAACAGATGAAAAATTATATTCTGGAAAACGGCGTCAACAAAGTGAACTTGTTCATGGAGGACGGAAGCCCTTTTCCCGTCTCGGGGAGCAAACTGCTGACGGTCATCAAAAAGATCACGCGCATCAAAGACCTGCTGGACCGTTTTGAAAAAGAGCACCGCGACCGGAATGTGGTCCGGATTGCGGCGGGAGATCCGACGCTGACCGACGAGACGTTTCAAAGCGAAAGCGAGCTTTTGAAAATCGCCGGCAGGACGGTGGTCGCGCTGGGCAGCCATGTCGTGGCCGATTACCGAATCGACGAGGACCCGGACCATGGCGGCTATAAGATGCTTTTCGACATCAAAACCAACGGCACGATCCATACCACGTGCATCGACCGGGAGATCTTCCGCACGCCCCAGTTCGGCGAAATCCGCAACCTGTTGGGGCAGGTTTCCATTCTGGGCGAGCCGCCCTACAGCGACCGGCAGGAAGACGCCGCCGCGCCGATCCTTCTTCCGACCGCCAAGGACCTGGTGGATCACATCATCAACCTGGGCAAGAAGGGCCTGACCATCCAGCGATACAAAGGTCTGGGCGAAATGAATCCCGAACAGCTCTGGGAAACCACCATGAACCCCGAAAAGCGCACCCTTCTGCAAGTGGGCGTCGAAGACGCGGTGGTCGCCGACGAAATCTTCACCACGCTGATGGGCGACGAGGTGGAACCGCGCCGAGAGTTCATTTACCAAAACGCCATGTACGTATCCAATCTGGATATTTAAGAAGGAAGAAATCAAATGGAACGAGACATCCACCACAGGCAAACCCTGGTGAACATAGAAGACGAAATGAAGAAATCCTATCTGGATTACTCCATGAGCGTGATTATCGGACGGGCGATTCCCGACGTGCGTGACGGCCTCAAGCCCGTCCACCGCCGTATCCTGTATGCGATGTCGGAAATGGGCAACCGCTACAACAAGCCCTATAAAAAATCCGCCCGTATCGTCGGCGACATCATGGGTAAATACCACCCGCACGGCGACGCGGCCATCTATGATACGCTGGTCCGCATGGCGCAGGATTTCTCCATGCGCTACACGCTGGTGGACGGGCAGGGCAATTTCGGATCCATCGACGGCGATCCGCCCGCGGCGATGCGCTATACGGAAAGCCGCCTGGCGCGCATTGCGGATGAAGTGCTGGCCGATTTGGACAAAGATACGGTTGACTTTGTGCCGAATTACGACGAATCGCTCACGGAGCCGTCGATTCTGGCGACGCGCCTTCCCCTGCTGCTGCTCAACGGTACGTCGGGCATCGCCGTCGGCATGGCCACCAATATTCCGCCCCACAACCTGAAGGAAATCATCGACGGAACGATCGCCCTGATTCAGAACCCCAAAATGATCGTGGAAGAACTGATGAAGTACATTCCCGGCCCGGATTTTCCGACCGCCGGCTTCATCAACGGACGGGAGGGAATTCTCTCGGCCTATAAAACCGGGCGCGGCATTATCCGCATCCGGGCGCGCGCGCTGATCGAAAAGAACGCCCGCAACGACCGGGAAACCATTGTCATCACCGAACTGCCCTACCAGGTCAACAAGGCGGCGCTGATCGAAAAGATCTCGGAGCTGGTGCGCGACAAGAAAAT
>DAOTJI010000043.1:0-16728 GCA_035448625.1 Smithellaceae bacterium
CCACTCAATGGCTCCCCCGGCTTCCCCCCAAAAGGCGGCGGGCTCGGAAATCGATCGCTCGTAAACCTCCTGATACTTCATCATCTCCTCCCTTGTTCCGGTTTGGAATTTTTATTTCGAGTAAAAGCCTTTTCCTTCTTTGGCCAGTTTTTCCAGCAATGGCGAGGGCGTCCAGTATTCAGCGCCCACCGAATCCCGGTACTTCAGGATTGCGTCATAGACCTTGCCCAGCCCGATCGTATCGGCATAAAACATCGGACCGCCCAGGTACACCGGGAAGCCGTAGCCGTAAATCCAGACCACGTCGATGTCCAGGGGTCTTGCGGCGATCCCTTCCTCCAGGATTTTCGCGCCTTCGTTGATCATGGAATAAACGGCTCGTTCGATGATTTCCTGATCTGTAATGGCCCGCCTTGCGATGCCGACTTCCTTCGAGTGGTTGATGATCAGCTCTTCAATCATCGGATCGGGCGTCGCGTTGCGCTTCTCGTCGTACTTGTAGAAGCCCGAGCCCGTTTTCTGCCCGTAGCGCCCCATTTCACAGATTTTGTCCAGGAGGTTGTTCTTTTGTTCGCGCGGAGTGAGCGAGTCGAACTTGGCCTTGCGGTTTCTCCAGCCGATGTCCAGGCCCGCCATGTCGCCCATCTGGTAGGGGCCCATCGGGAAGCCGAAGTTGTAGATGGCCCGGTCGATCTGCCAGGGAAGCGCTCCTTCTTCCAGCATGAAGCCGCATTCCCGGGTGCGCTTGGCGAGCATGCGGTTTCCGACGAATCCGTCGCAGACGCCGACCAGGACCGGCACCTTGCCGATCTTTTTGCCGACCTTCATGGCCGTGGCGTAAACCTCGGGGGAGGTCTTCGCGCCCCGGACGTTTTCCAGAAGCCTCATCACGTTGGCCGGGCTGAAGAAGTGCATGCCCATGACATCCTGCGGGCGACGGGTGACGGCGGCGATGTCGTCGATGTTGAGGTAGGAAGTGTTCGAGGCCAGGATCGCGCCCGGTTTGCACACCGCGTCGAGTTTCGTGAAGACTTCCTTCTTGACGGCCATGTCTTCAAAGACCGCTTCGATGACGAGGTCCGCATCTTTGAGGTCTTCATAGGCCAGCGTGGGCTGGATCAGCGACAGGCGCTTGTCCATGACCTCCTGTTTCAGGGAACCCTTGGCAACCGTATTGGCGTAGTTCTTTTTGATGACGGCGAGCCCACGGTCGAGGAATTCCTGCTGCATGTCGAGGAGTTTCACGGGAATGCCGGCGTTGGCAAAGCACATGGCGATGCCTCCGCCCATCGTGCCCGCGCCCAAAACGCCCACGGACTTGATTTCCCGGGTGGGATGGTCATCGGGCAGTCCGGGGATGCGGACCACTTCCCGCTCGGCAAAGAAGACATGGCGCTGCGCTTTGGATTGATCCGAGTCATGGAGCTCGATGAAGATTTCCCGTTCCTTCTGCATGCCTTCGGGGAAAGGCAGTTCGGTGGCGATCTTCACGGCTTCGATGCATTTCAGGGGCGCCATGAAACCGCGAAACTTGCGGGCGTTGGCTTTGGCAAAGTCTTCGAAAAGCGTCGGCGAATCGACCGCGGCGGAAAGCCGGCTCACCCTGCGGATGGGGAGCTTCCGGTCAACGACTTTTTGCGCATACGCGAGGGCCGCCGCTTTCAGATCGCCCTCGACCACTTCATCGAGAATGCCCAAGTCCTTGGCTCTGGCCGCCGCTACCGGCGCTCCGGAGGTGATCATTTCCAGCGCCGCCCGGGCGCCCGCCAACCGGGGCAGCCGCTGCGTGCCGCCCGCGCCCGGCAGAAGCCCCAGCTTCACTTCGGGTAGACCGACTTTCGCCGTGGGAAGAGCGATGCGGAAATGACACGAAAGAGGAATTTCCAGGCCTCCGCCCAGGGCCGTCCCGTGAATGGCCGCGATCACCGGTTTTGGAGAATCTTCAATGAACTGACAGACGTCCGGCAGATGCGGCTCCATCGGCGGCTTGCCGAATTCCCGAATATCCGCTCCCGCGATGAATGTCCGGCCCTCGCAGAGGATCACCATTGCCGAAACATCGGCATCCGCGATGCCTTTCTCAATGCCCGCTTTGATGCCGGCGCGGACCGCCTGCGACAGGGCGTTCACCGGCGGATTGTTGACCGTAATGACGCCAATCTTGCCTTCTTTGGAAAATGCGACGATTTCTGCCATAAGCCATCTCCTTTTGCTGCAGATTGTTTTTCATTTCATACAGCAAATACCATACCAGTAAAAAAAGGCAATAGCGGCGTGTCGTTGACCCGCGCCGGGAAAAAAGGTTTGACAGGAGTGTATGGTTTATATACATTCAGGGCAAAATTTGTATACCGAATAAACAAACAGGGAAGAAAACAGGATCCATGACGGCCGAAATCAAAAAATCGCCGGCCGCTGAACGGGACGGCAAAGACAAAGACTCCCGGACCGCCCAAGCCTCTTTAACCGAAAGCGCCTTTGACGAGCTCGTCGGCGTCCATGAAGCCTTTCGCAGGGCGCTGGTCAGCGCCGGGCGGGCGGCCCAATCGGATATTTCCGTGCTGATCATCGGGGAAAGCGGCACCGGTAAGGAAATTCTGGCCCGCGCCATTCATCAGGCCAGCCGCCGCAGGAACCGCGAGCTCGTCGATGTCAACTGCGCGGCCATTCCCGACAGCCTGATCGAAAGCGAACTGTTCGGCTATGAGAAGGGCGCGTTCACCGGCGCACGGGCCGAGGGGCGCAAGGGGTATTTCGACGAGGCGCACGAGGGAACGATTCTGCTGGACGAAATCGGCGATTCCTCCCTGTCCGTCCAGGCCAAACTGCTCAGGGTTCTGGAATCCGGCACGTTCAAAAGAGTCGGCGGAACGAAGAACATCCGGGTGGATGTCCGGGTCATCTCTTCGACCAATCAGGATTTGGCCGATCTGATCGGGCAGAAAAAATTCCGCGAAGATCTTTTTTTCCGCCTCAACACCTTCACGATCACGCTGCCTCCGCTGCGCGAGCGCAGAGAGGACATCGATCTGCTGGTTCGGCATTTTCTGGCTGCGGGCGGCGCTTCCCAGAAACAAAAGTACCGGTTTTCGCCCGAAGCGCTCGCGATGCTGCATGCATATCACTGGCCGGGGAACGTCCGGGAGCTGAAAGGCGTCGTGAGCTATGCGCTGAACATGACGCAGTCGCCCGTCATTGACGTCGGTTCCCTGCCCAATTTCCTGCTTTCGGAGTCGCCCGGCCGGGACGGTTTAGAGCCTCAAGCCGCCGAAAGGGGGCCCGCCTCTCTCCATCTGATCCAGGCCGTGCGGGACCTGGAGCGCAGGCTGATCCGCGAGGCGCTCGCCTCTTCTTCGAACCGGTCGGAAGCCATCCGGGCCCTGGGAATCAGCCGGCGCACCTTCTATTTGAAGCTGAAGGAATACGGATTGGAATAAAGGGCCCGGCCTGCTGGAATAAATTATGCAAAGCATGAAGAAAAACCATCTTCCGGTATAGGACGGTTATGCCGAATGCCAGTGCGGCGGGAAAGGCCGCCAGAAAAAAAGAAAATTCGCTCACCATCGTGGAAGTTTCCCCGCGGGACGGCCTGCCCGAAGTCTGCAGCGGTCTGTCCACGGAAGATAAAATAAATTATATCAACAAATTGTCCGAAACGGGCCTGAAGAAAATCGAGTGCGCTTCCTTCACTCATCCGCGTTTGCTGCCGGAGGGGTACGACGCGGAAAAGCTCGTCGGCGGCATCGCCAAAAAGCCGGAGGTGACCTACGTGGGGCTGGTGCCCAATGAAATCGGCTGCCGGCGGGCGCTGGTGACGCAGATCGACGAGCTTCTGGTTCTGCTTTCCGCGAGCGACACGTTCAACCGCATCAACGCAGGCAAGTCCCTGAAAGAGAGCCTCAACAAGGTTCTGCCGACGCTGCTCGACGCGGCGGCCCGGCATAACCGGAGCGTGCGGATTTACGTGATGACGGCTTTCGGATGCCCCTACACGGGCCCGGTCCGCCCCGGGGAGGTCGCCGAGCTACTGCTGAAACTCAGCTACATGGGCGCGTCCGAGGTGGTTCTGGTGGACTCGACGGGCCTGGCCGACCCCAAATCGGTGAAGGAACTGATCCGGACGCTTCGGGAGCTGAAGCTGGACATTCAGCTCGCGGTTCATTTTCACAATACGCGCGGGACGGCCGTCGCCAATTGCGTGGCCGCCTACGAAGCGGGCATCCGCATTTTCGATGCATCGCTGGGGGGGATGAGCAACACGCCTTACGGGGTGAGCGAGCTGGATATCGGGTACTGGAATGTTCCGACGGAAGACCTCGTCCATCTGTTTGAAGCCATGGGAATCAAAACGGGCATCGATCTGGAGAAGCTCCTCGACTGCGTCCGGCTGGCGGAGAAAATGGCGGGGAAACCCCTGCCCGGCCATATCCTGAGGGCGCGACCCGCCTCACAAATCACCGAGATTCCACAGCATTTAAAGGAGAAGCCGCTTCTGGACTGACGGTTTTGTATATCTTCTATACAGCCTCCAGGTCCAGCCCCTTGCGAATTTTTTCGAGCAGCACTTTTTCCTCGTCATTGTAAACGCCGTCCGCCAGAAACAGCCGGCGGGCAATGCTCAGCGCCTCCATGCGGTCGTCCCTGTTTTTGATCAGCGTCGCCAGAGACTGAAGGGCCCCTTCCTCGTCCGCCTGAAGGATGGCGGCCTGTTCGTGCATCATTTTCTTGAACTTCGACGTGGACAGTTTGCTCAATACCCGGTGCGTGGCGGCGATTTCACCGGCGACCTCAAAATGCTTCCTTTTGATGCCCTGGTTGGTGGCGCCCACGGCCATGTAAATGCGGATCAAGCCTTCGGCGACACCCCCCTGCATCATGGCGGCCAGCCGCCGGTCGCGGTCGGGAGTTTCCTTCTGGGCCGCCGGTTTCGGCTCGTCCTGGACGGGCGGGAAGAAGCTGCGCAGCCATCCGTTGCCGTAGATCTGCTGAAAGATTTCTTCCTGAAAGAGGTCCCGGTAATCGCGGTAAATGTCGAGCACGTTTTCCACATAGTCGGAAACCGCCGTTTCGAGCTCCCTAAACGGATTGTCCGGCCCGGCCGGCTTTCGGTTTTTGCGCACGATGTCGGCGACGTTTTTCAGCGGACGCGTCAGGGGATTGATGTCGGCCAGCAAATACCGCTGCAGGCGAAGGGGGTGCAGGTGGCGGATGAACTCCGCCGACAGCTCCGTGGTCCAGAGTTTCATAAAGGGGCGCACCAGGAGCCGATACAGGTTGTCGTTGGCTTCGGAGACCTTGGCCACGACGCTGAAATCCGCTTCGTCGTTCGTCCCGTCGTCGTAGGCGGCGATGTCGGCCAGCGTGCGCGGTTCAAACCGGCTTTCGAATTTGCCGGTTCCAACATCGCCGTCGATGACCATTTCGTAGAGGCCGGGCGGCAGGCAGTCAATCATTTCGAAGTTGCCGATGATTTCATGATGCTCCTTTTTGGCGATGGAACCGGCGACGAAGATGCCCAGGTGGCCGATTTCCCGGTGAACGATGTAGACGATGACCTGCCCGTGCCGCTTGATGTCTTCCACGGAGCGGTACACGCGGGGAATCCAGTTGAGCGCCTGCTGGGCCGGGGTGATATTGTCCCCCATCGACGCGAAAACCAGGATCGGGCTTTCGATGTCTTTCAGGCTGATCTTCCGGCCTTCGCGCAGCTCCAGTTCCCCTCGCTCCAGCTTATTGCCCACAAAGAGGTTGCGGACAATAAAGTGGATTTCGTCGTCGTTCATCATGAAGAAGCCGCCCCACCATTTTTCAAAGTTGAGATAGCGTTCCTCTTCGGTATCCACCTTCGAATAAACGTTGTATTGTTTGGCCCAGTAGGTATTGGCCGGATTCAGGAGCTCCATGTTCAGCACCAGGTTCGCGCCGTCGAACACGCCGTTGCCCAGATCGCTGAGAAACGAGTTGACCCACACGCCGCCCACCAGGCCTCCCCGGTAGCGCATGGGATTGACGCCCTCGACGCCGCTCCAGTAGGACAGCGGCGCGCCGTTGAGCGCCAGGGGGCCGGCGATGCCCGGTTTGTCCGCGCAGGCCAGCGCGGCCGCCCAGCCCGCCTGGCAGTTGCCGATGATCGCCGGCGCGTCCGCGTCGGGATGCAGCTGGGCGACTTTTTCGATGAACTGTTCAATGGCGAGAATGACATCCGGCAGCGTCTGGCCGGGGAGGGGGTCGGTATAAAACAAAATAAAATAGACCGGATGGCCTTGATCCAGGGCCATGCCGATTTCCGAATCCCGTTTGGAGCCCCCGATGCCGGGGCCGTGGCCCGCCCGCGGGTCGATGATGACAATCGGCCGCTTGGGGATGTCGGGGCGCTCCCGATGCGCGCGGCGGCGGTTTTGCTGCTCCGGATCGATGTCTTTCCGGCGGCGGTCGGAAATGCGAACGAGCGCGTAATTGACGGGCCGCTCGAAATGCTTGGCGTTCAGGATCATCTCGTAGTTGAACGTCAGAACCGGCGGCTGGCCGCCGCGGATGTGCTTGATGTAATTGTTTCCTCTTTTGCGCAGAATATCCGCAAAAATGATCGAGCGTTGCGCGGAATCCACGAGATACTCTTCCAGGTGCTTATGCCAGTCCGCCCAGGATGAGGCCTTTGGGCCGCTTTTCGGGGAAGCCATGAAAGAACCTCCTGCATTTTTTAACCGGTCACGGTTGGCGTACTGTACCGGCGCGTTGAACCCTTGTCAAGGCGAGAAAGAAGCGACGAGCGACGAGCGATAAGCTGCTCTTCATATCGCAAAGCTGAAGCGCTTTTCCTCAAACAAGGTAAGACAAGCGGCGACGGCGTCCGTGTCGTAGAGAATCCCCCGGTTCCGGGTGATTTCTTCCAGCGCCGCCTGAAGACTTAGAGAAGGGCGGTAGGGGCGGTGGGAGGCCATGGCTTCGACCACGTCGGCAACCGTCAGGATTTTCGATTCCGGCAGAAGTTCATCCCCTTTCAAATGCTGAGGATAGCCGGACCCGTCCATCTTCTCATGATGCTCCAGCACGATCCGGGCGATGGGCCAGGGAAAGACGATGTCCTTCAGAATTTCGTATCCCGCCTGCGCATGCGTCTTGACGATTTCAAATTCAATGTTCGTCAGTTTGGTCGGCTTGGTGAGAATCTCGGTGGGGATGGATATTTTTCCCAGATCATGAATCAGGCTCGCCATGCGCAGACCGTTGATTCGGTCCGGCTCCAGACCCATTTCGACGGCCATGGCGTAGGCCAGGTCCGCCACTCTTCGCTGATGGCCCGCCGTATAGGGGTCCCTCGATTCCACGGTCACGGCCATGGCGTGAATGGTGGATTCCAACGCTTGCCGAAGCTTTTCGAGGGTTTCCTCCCTTTCTCTTTCCAGCTTTTTCAGATGGGAGACGTCGCGCACGATTCCCCGGAAACCGATGACGGCTCCCTCGGAATCTTTCAGCAGCGTGAAGGACTGCTGAAGCATCAGCCGTTCGCCGTCCTTTCGGATAATCTCGTAATCCATCACTTTGCCGGGATTGCCCGTCTGGTAAGTCTGACTGTACAATTGATGCAGAAGTTTGGCCGTTCTCGCGTCCGTGTATTTCCGGTAGTTCATGCCGGTCAGCTCTTCCTTGGCGTAGCCCCATATCCGCTGCAGGGCGTCGTTGAAAAACGTAAAGTTGCCGGCAAGGTCCGTTTCGAAATAGCCGTCGCCGATGCTTTCCAGAATCGTCCGGTATTTTTCCTCGCTCCGGCGCAGCGCTTCCTCGTCCTGCCGGTGATGACCGCGCATGGCTTTTTCTTCCAGCCCCCGCTGCACGGCCATGCCCAGCCGCGTCAGATTGCCCTTCATAATGTAGTCGGACGCTCCACGGTGGATGCAGTCCAGCGCCGTTTCTTCGCCGATGGCGCCGGAAACGACGATGAGCGGAATATCGAGACCGGTTTTCTTGAGCAGGTCGATGGCTTCCGTTCCGCTGAAGGCGGGCATGTGGAAGTCGCACAAAATGATGTCCCACGGGGCGCTTTCCAGGGCCCGGCTCATGTCCCGGGCCGTCTGCACCCGCCCGATATTCGGTTCATAGCCGTTTTTTTTCAGCGCGCGGGTCAGCAGCAGCGCGTCGTCTTCCGAATCTTCAATCATGAGCACGTTCAGGGGTTTTGGCATTTTCAGACTCCCAGGGTGAAATAAAATGTCGCGCCTTTTCCCTCCCGGGCTTCGGCCCAGATGCGGCCCTTGTGGCGTTGGATGACGCGGTGAACCGTCGCGAGACCGACTCCCGTTCCCGGAAACTCATCCGCGCGGTGGAGGCGTTCAAAAGGCTCGAAAATTCTTTGGACGTGGGCCATGTTGAATCCCACGCCGTTGTCCCGGACATAGAAGACCGTTTCGTCGTTTTGGACAAAAGACGAAAATTCGATGCGCGGCTTCTCCTGCTTTCCCGCGAATTTCCGGGCATTGTCCAGCAGGTTGGTCATCACGATGCGCATCATGCGCTGATCCGCGTTCACGGTGACGCCGTCCTGAATCACCAGCTCCAGAGAGGCGGGCAAACTTTGCTGCTGAAGCTCGGTGCAGATCTCGCGAACCATCTCGCTTAAATCGAATTTCTGCCGGTAAAAGTCGGCTTTCATCACCCGTGAGAGGGCAAGCAGGTCGTCGATCAGCCGGTTCATCTGCTGCGTGGCGTGATGGATTCTTTCCAGGTATTTATTTCCTTCCGCATCCAGCCGGTCGGCGTAGTCTTCCATGAGAGCGTTGCTGAAACCGTCGATCGTGCGCAGCGGCGCCCGCAGATCGTGTGATACGCTGTAGCTGAAGGCCGCGAGCTCCCGGTTGACTTCCTCAAGCGCCCGGTTGGCCGCCGTGAGGTTTCGGGCGTTTTCATTGAGATCGTCCACCAGATTCAGAAGCGCCGTCTGGCTGTCGCGCAGATCACGGGTCTGATCGGCAATCTTCTCTTCCAGTTCCCAGTTGAGGCGCCGAATATCCTCTTCGGCCTGTCTGCGTTCGCTGATGTCGGTCATGATGTGGACGGCCCCCGCGAAGCGCCCTTCGTCATCCAGAATCGGGTCCACCAGGGCCTGATACCACTTTCCCGCGATGGTGGTTTCCATGGATTCACGACGCAGGGATTCCCTCGCCCGTAAAATGGGGCATTCGGGAATCGGCGCCTTCGTGCCGTGGACGACTTCCCAGCAGCTTCGGCCGGTCATGCTTTCCGCCGGGCAGGCGAAAAGGAGCAGAGCCGCTTTGTTCGAGCGCAGGATGCGGTAATTCTTGTCCATGAGCCAGAAGGCGTCCTTCGCGGCGTCGAACGTTCTCTGCCATTGCTCCTGTGCCGCGCGCATCTCCTCTTCGGTTTTTTCCTGTTTCGTGATGTCATTAAAGCTGGCGAGCAGGCACTTTTCATCCCGGACGGCGACGGGCTGCATGGAAAACAGTCCCGTCAGGATTTCCCCCGTCCTTTTGCGGAACTTCAGCTTCCGGTCCGCCACGGAACCTCCGTTCAGAATGTCCTGGAGGATGACGAGGCGGTCTTCCTCGTGGACCCACAGGCCCAGTTCCTGCGGGGTTTTTCCGCGGACTTCCGTTTCATCATATTCGGAAAGCTTCGAAAATTCCTCATTGACTTCCAGAATCTTTCCGTCGGAAAGGCTGAGCAAAATTTGCGCATAGGGCGAAAAACGAAACACCGCGGAGTACTTTTCCTCTTCGGCTTTGACTTCTTCGTGAAGCCGCTGATTGTACATGAGGGCCAGCGAAAAGGTGAGCGCGACCAGCAGGAGCTGGTATGCGACCGTGCTCAGGGCGAATGCCGTATCGGCTTGAAAAAAATCCGAATGCGCAAGAGGTGCGAAAACGGCCGCCGCCATCCGGGCCAGACTGACCGACGTAAAAAGCGCAAAAACCCAACCCGGCCACCACATCAGCCTCCTGCGGGCCTCCGGAGCGCCCCGCAGACAGAACCAGGCGCACTGCGATAAAATGATTACGAGCGCCGCCGCCAGGTTGAAGATTCGGACGTTCACGTCCGGTTCGGCAAAGGTGAAGTATACATGGATCAACAGGGCCGCCGCCAGAACGGCATCATTGAAAATCCGGCGGCCTGTTGCACCGGCAAAGCGCTGGATCGCCTCATAGGCGATCCGTACGGCGGCCAAAATCAGGGCGCCGGCCCCGAGAATCGAGACCCCGTCGGGAATGGCGCCCCGCAGAATGATCAAAACAAGCGCAGTCAGTTGAAAGGCATGATGGATGACCCAGAGATGCGTTCCGCCGATCCGCTCGCGGTTCTGCCGCCAGAGCAAAACCATGACGGTCAGGCAGACGATGTCCGTTGCGATAAAGGATAAAAGAATGGTGCGGATGTCCAGGATCATCACAGGTCTCTGCGTCGGAAAGACGGCCGGTCATCGCCGTGTTTTATTTTTTCTCCAGTTCCTCGATCCGTTTTTTGAGCTCGGCCATTTTCAGCTCCCGGCCGACAAAGACGCGGTTGAGCTCTTCGAGGCGCTCGATGGTTTCATTGAGCCGGGCCGTCCGCTCCGCGACTTTCTTTTCCAACTCCCGGTTCAATTTTTCCAGCTGCTCCATTTTGCTTTCCAGCTTCCGGATGAGCGCTTCGTTGTACTGCCTCAAGTAAACGGATTCTTCAGCCGCTTCCGCAGGCCTGCCCGCCGGCTTGGCGGTCGTTTGTTCCAGGGACTCAAAGACGCCGCGGATGACGGCCATGAACTCGTCCGGATCCGCCGGCTTGACGATAAAATGCCGGGCCCCGAGGGAGAGGGCGAACGCCCGGTCGCGTTCATCGGTATAGGTGGCGGTGTAAAAAATCAAAGGGATGGACCGAAGGCGCTCGTCCTTCATCCAGGCCCGGCAAAGCGCGAAACCGTCCATGACCGGCATCAAAATGTCGGTGATGATCAGATCCGGCGGGTTTTGTCGGGCTTTTTTCAGGGCGTCTTCGCCGTGAACGGCGGTGATTACTTCATGGCCGTGGCCCCGCAGGAGCGTTTCCAGAAGATACCGGTTTTCGTCCCGGTCGTCCGCAATCAGGATATGTTGGGTTGCCATGATTTTTCCCCCGCCTGTCCTTTACGTGTTGTCGCTGTTCTGCCATTTTTTTTCGAGTTCTTCAATCCTCTTCTTCAACTGCGTCATTTTCAGCTCCCTTCCCACAAAGACGCGGTTGGTCTCCTCGAGCTGAGCGATGGTCTTTTTCAGCTCGGCCGTCCGCTCCTGAACCTTTTGTTCGAGCTCTTCGTTGATTTGCAGCATCCGGTTCTCCGCGGCTTTGCGTTCGCTGATATCCGTGATGATCGAATGAAGAAGCGGCTTTCCCTTGACGTCGATGCGGCTGCTGAAGACCTCGACGTCGCGGATGGAGCCGTCGGCCCGGCGGTGACGGAACTGAAAGCGCGTGCGTTTCTGATTTTTGACCGTTTGCAAGGCCGTGCGGACTTCAGTCTGCGTCAGCGTGTTGATATCGAAAATTTTCATCTTTAAGAGCTGTTCGCGGGGCCACCCGTAAAATTCCTCGGCGGCGTTGTTGGCGTCGATGATGTCTCCCGTCTCCGGATCGAGAATCAATTTGACCGCCTCGTGGCGCATGAAAAGGTCGCGGAAAAGCGTCTCGCTGTCCCGGAGAGCTTCCTCGGTCTGTAAGCGCTCGGTGATGTCCATGATGTTGCCGAAGACCCGAACGATTTTTCCATCCCTCCATTCGGCTTGCCCGCTGGTGCGCACCCGGATCCGTTCGCCCGAAGCCTTGTTGAATTTGAGCTCCAGATCGTAGGGTTCGCCCGTTTCCAGCAGGCGCCGGAAGGCTGTGTCGATGACCGGGCGGTCTTCCGGAGCGTAAAAATCCATCGCTTTTTCCCGGCTGACCCGAGTGTCCGGAGAGACGCCGTAGATTGCAAAGACTTCGTGTGTCCACTGGTTCCGGCCGGTTGTCGGGTCATATTCCCAGCCGCCGATTTTGCTCAGCCTCTGTGTTTCCACAAGCAGCGCCTGCAGTTTTTTCAGGTGTTCTTCTTCCCGCCGGCGCTCGGTGATGTCACGGATGATCATGCCGGCGTTGGTCTGCCCGAAACGGTCCGTAAAGGAGGATATCGTGAGTTCCGCTGGAAATTTGACTTGGCCCTTGCGGATCAGCGTCAATTCTCCGTAAAAATTCCCCGTTCGCGTCCACTCCTCCAGCGCTGCGGCCAGACGCGGGTCTTCCCGGTCCGTAACGCCGGCGCGACCCAGGGCGATCAGCTCTTCTTCGCTGTAGCCCAGCAGACGGCAGGCGGCGGGATTGGCGGTAAGAATGCGGCCGTCGGGAGTCCCCACCAGGACTGCGTCCATGCTCGCCTCAAATATAATCTTGTAACGCGATTCGCTTTCCAAAAGAGCCGAAGCGGCTTGTGTCATCAAAAGATGGTCGGAAAGAATTTTCCCCGCCAGTACCGTGGCCAGTGGAAAAAGCAGGAGGATGGGCAGGCCGATGCGTTTGATGACGATCAGGCCCGCGTTGCCGGGAAGGGTAAGCATCAGGGCCAGCATGGCGGCATGGACGGCCAGTCCGAGAAGAATCAGTTTGCCCGCGCCCGGCGCCGTCAAAGACGGTTTCCAGCGGTAGTGGGCCGCCAGGCCCAGAGCGAGAGAGGATGCGATCACCAGGGATCCGGTCAGGATGCCCATGCCGCCCAGCAGGACACGGCAGATCAAGGCAAAACACCCCGCCACCACCGCCGTCCACGGGCCGAAATACAGGGCGCAGATGCTGAGCATGACCGACCGGCCGTCGAAGATGAGCCCCGGCCCCAGGACCAGCGGACGCAGCATGCCCAGGACGATCACGGCACCGAACAGCGCGCCTTGCAGGAGCTGGCCGTGCCTGGTTTCGCGAGGCCAGCGTTTGTCGATAAAACCGGAAACAACGCTCAAAGCCACTAAAAGCGCCAGGTTGAATATTAGATCCAGGTAAACCATTTTAAGCCTTTGTATCCCATGGTCCGCCGTCTCTTGTGCCGTGAACGATGAGCCACGAGCTATGAACCATGTTTCTCCATTTCCGCGATCCGGGCCTTGAGCTCCCGCATTTTCAATTCACGGTCCACAAAGACGCGGTTAAGGCGCTCCAGTTCGGCGGTTTTGGCCAGCAGATCCTCCGTCCGCTCGACGACGCGCTTTTCCAATTCCCAATTCATTTTTTTGACTTCTTCTTCCGCTTTGTTGCGCCGCAGGGCCTCCACCAGAGAAACCGCCAGCTCCTCCAGGTCTTCCCTCTGTTCGCCCGTATAGCCGCCCTTCCGGTTGGCCAGCGCGATCATCCCGACGGTTTTTCCCCCGTCTTTGAGCGGCGCGCCCAGAAAAGACGTGAGCGGCGGATGCCCCTCGGGAACGCCCACGCGCTCCGGGAAAGATTCCGGGTCATTGATGACCATGGACTGCTCCTTGAGGATCACCTGTCCCCAGATGCCCCGGATGATCATGTTCTGGAGAGAAGCCGTTGCCTCCTTTTCAGGCATGGCACAGGCACTCCAGCCCGTGTCGCTGACGGCGTATGTGTTGAAGAATCCGTCCGGGCTCACTTCACCGATAAATCCGAACTGGCTGTCCGTGATGCGCAGGGCGGCGGCCAGGCAGGTCCTTGCGACGGTATCCCGGTCCCCGGATTTCATCGTTTCGGCAAAAAGCCGATTGATGGCGGAAAGCAGACGGGTCTGTCTTGAAATTTTGTCCGACGCGAGTTTGCGCGCGGTTACATCGTCGAAGACGGAAACGATCTCGCCGGAGGGGAGCTTGAAAACATAATTGTCCGCCCAGAAGGCCTGCCGGTCGTCTTGATAAATAAAGGTGGGGTGTTCTTCCGGTTTTCCCGTCCGCCAGACATTTTGAAAAACGGCCAAGAGCGTATGATTCGCCAGCCCCGGATAGATTTCCAGGACGCTTCTGCCTTTAACGTTGTGATCCACTTTTGTGATACGGCGGGCGGCTTCGTTGAGTTCCAGAATTTTAAAATCTTTCCCCCCGTCGACGACTTGATAGATACCCACGCCGCTTTTCAACTGGTTGAAAAGCTCTATGAAGCGCAACCGGCCGGCCGAAATTTCCTTTTCCGACTGCAGGTGTTCCAGAGCGAACTGGGCCATGGTGCGTTTTCGGATATACAAGAACAGCAGGATCACGCACGTAAACAGCAGGGCGGAAATCGTGATCATGACGGCGAAGTGGGACCTTGCCTGCGACCAGATGGTGCCCTGGTCGCGTCCCATGAAAACATGCAGTCCGGCGCCGGGAACCACGGTGTGGGAAATATAGCGCGTCTTTCCCAGGGAAGCCGGATCGGTAATGGCGACGGTAGAAATCTCTCCGGCCGTCTCTTTTTTTGCCGCGTCGAAGAACGGATACCGGACCAGCTTTTTTTCATAGGCATGCCGGCTGCTGTATAGGAGCGTTCCTTTTCGGTCCGTGATGGAGACAAACAGTCCCTCCTCCAGCGGCATTCGCTCCAGCATTCTGCCGATCTCGACGGCCCGCAGGGTATTGAGTAGAATGCCGATGATTTCTTTCTTTTCGTCAAAAATCGGAACGGCGATATGGATGGCTGTGTCTTTCTCCGCCGTGACCCGCAGCACCGCTTCGGCAATGTAAGGCTTCTTCTCGCGGCTTACGCCTTGGTACCAGTCGCGCCAGGCGAAGTTTTTCCCCAGAACGTCCGGCCGGTCAGGCAGGGTGGTCCAGACGGTGCCTCTCCGGTCGGTGATCAGCAAGCTGTCCATTCCGGGACCGTTCCGGTGTAAGCCGGTCAGGTGCTGTCTTGCCGAGGCATCGTCTTTGCGCCGGACGGCTTCCACCAGAAGGGGGCGGCCGGCATAAGCTTCCATGGTGGAGCGGATGTTGTTGAGATAAGCCTCGACGATCAGGGAGATCAGCGAGGCGGCTTTCCGGTCTTCCCGGAGAAGAGCTTCCCGGCTTTCCCGGTAATGATTATAAAGCAGGAAAGAAGTCGCGGCCGATAGGATGAGGAAAAAGACCAGGACCAGGCTGACGATGCTTGAGCGTTTGGCCGGCCAGGCAATGGATTCGCGGCGATGGATCTCTTCCGGGGTCATGAGGCGCCTTATGATCCTGTGATCAGGCCGACAAAAAAACCGACCCTTTCACGTCCGGTGATAAAGAAACCTTTTTCTGAACAGACCGATGGAAAGCATTATGAAAACAACGCTTCTTATTGTCAAGAGATAAAAAGGGTTTTTATGCGTATGGCAAATTCTGCTCAGTTCTGTTATTGTTCCTGAAAATCATTTCCGATTTTTACAGGTGAGAAAAATATGCCGCAGGAAGATCTGAGCAAGCTGAAAATCGATTCATCGGCCAAGCAGGGCGTGACGGGAGGCCGACAAAAGAAGCCGTTTGTCATTGCCGGCGTGCTGGCTTTGCTGGTAGCCGGCGTCATTCTCTATCGCCTGGGCGTGATCGCACCTTCGGCCACGGTGGATGTGACCACCGTTTCGATGATTTACCCGGCCCAGTCCCTGTCCGTCTTAAATGCCAGCGGCTACATCGTGGCCCAGCGCAAGGCGGCCGTGGCGTCCAAGGTGACCGGCCGTCTGACCCAATTGCTGGTGGAGGAGGGCAGCCGCGTCCGGAAGGGGCAGATTCTGGCCCGTATGGAAAGCGGCGACGTCGCCGCCGTGAAGCAGCAGGGGACGGCCAATCTGGCCAATGCCCGGGCCATGCTCAAACAGGCGTTGGTGGAGCGCGATCATGCCGCGCAGGAGAATGAACGCTATCAGAAGTTGATCGCGGGCGGCTATGTGGCTCAGTCGGATTACGATATGATTCATACCCGCTACCTGCGGTCGCTGGAAGCCGTGAAAGCCGCTCAGGCCGCAGTGGAATCGGCCGGTGCGGCGCTCGACCACGCGGAGGTCAATCTGGACTACACGCTCATCCGGGCGCCGTTTGACGGCGTCGTGCTGACCAAGAACGCCGACGTGGGCGACATCGTGACGCCTCTTTCCGCTTCGGCCACCTCGAAAGCCGCCGTCGTCACGCTGGCCGACATGGATTCCCTGCAGGTCGAAGTGGACGTGTCCGAAACCAGCATTACGCTGATTCAGACCGGTCAGCCCTGCGACATCCAGATCGACGCGCTGGCCGATCGCCGGTTCCGCGGCGAGGTGCACGCCATCGTGCCGACGGTGGACCGTTCCAAGGCGACGGTCCTGGTGAAAGTGCGTTTTCGCGACAAGGATCCCCGGATGCTGCCGGACATGAGCGCCAAAGTCTCTTTCCTTTCCCGCGAGCTGAAGCCCGAAGAGCTGCGTCCCCGGCCGGCCGTGCATCAGGCGGCGCTGGTCGAAGCGAAGGACAGGACGTTGGTTTACCGGCTTGAGGACAACCGGGCCCGGGAAACCGTCGTTCGCCTCGGCGGAAAACTGGGCGATATGCGGGAAGTCCTGTCGGGGGTGAAACCGGGCGACCGCGTCGTCCTGAATCCCCGCTCTCTGCAGGACGGGTCGAGGATCAAAGTGGCGGAGCGGTAAAACAGATCACAACTCATGGCACTTTTGATTATGTAGGGCGGGCCTTCAGGCCCGCCGTTGCCGGGTCTAAAGACCCGGGCTACATTAGTTTCCGTAGGGCGGGCCTTCAGGCCCGCCGGTGCGTAAGTTGTTTGGGTTAGATGGTGATTCTTGTAGGGCGGACCTTCAGG
>DAOTJI010000043.1:16828-17905 GCA_035448625.1 Smithellaceae bacterium
CTACATTGTTGAGCCGAATGCGTTGGTTGCCGGCGACAGACGCGGCGTGAAATTCAGACAAGAGCGGAATGATGACCGAACAGACGAAACCGATCGTGGAAATTCAGAGGATTTACAAAAGCTACCACCGGGATTCGCTGGTCGTGCCGGTGCTCTTCGATATTACGTTCGACATCGCCGCCGGAGAGTTTCTGGCGCTCATGGGACCGTCCGGCTCCGGCAAAACGACGCTTCTCAATCTGATCGCGGGGATCGACCGGGCCGACTCGGGCAGCATTCATGTCGGCGGCGTCGACATCACCAAGTTGACGGAGACGGAGCTCGCCGCCTGGCGCGCCAACTCGGTGGGCTTCATTTTTCAGTTCTACAACCTGATTCCCGTCCTTCAGGCCGTGGAAAACGTCGAGCTGCCGCTGCACCTCACGACGCTTTCCAAGAAACAGCGGCGCGAACACGCCCAAATGGCGCTTTCGATGGTGGGGCTGGAACACCGGATGGATCATTATCCGGGGGAGATGTCCGGCGGCGAGCAGCAGCGCGTGGCCATCGCCCGGGCCATTGTCACGGATCCGACGATTCTGGTTGCCGACGAACCGACGGGCGATCTCGACCGCGTCTCCGCCGAGGAGATCCTTTCCATGATGGAGCGCCTCAACCGCGACATGGGAAAAACCATCATCATGGTCACGCACGATCCGCGGGCGGCCGCCCGCGCGCAGATCCTGCGACATCTGGACAAGGGATATCTCAACGATGCTGCTGGCCAAAATCCTCTTTAGAAACGCCTTCCATAACAAGCTCCGCAGCTCTCTCACGATCCTGGGGATTGCGGTGGCCATTCTGGCGTTCGGCCTGCTGCGCACGGTCATCAGCTCTTTTTATGCGGGCGTGGAGGCGGCGTCCGCCTCTCGGCTGGTGACGCGCAACGCCATTTCCATCATTTTCGCCCTGCCCATTTCCTACGCCGGGAAAATCCAGCAGGTGGAAGGCGTCAAAACGGTTTCCTGGGGCAACTGGTTCGGCGGCATCTACATCGACGAGAAAAATTTTTTCCCCAACTTCTGCATCGACCCCGTC
>DAOTJI010000043.1:18005-21566 GCA_035448625.1 Smithellaceae bacterium
CCTACCTCAACGAAACCGTCAAGAAGATCGCCCCCGTTTTTGCCGACAAAGCCGGCTTTTTCATGATCGGCGTGAACCGCCCGGATATCGCGGCGGACACGGCGGTCCGGATCGACGCGATGTTCAAAAATTCGCTGGCGGAAACGCTGACGGAAACGGAAAAGGCGTTCAATCTGGGCTTCCTCTCTATGGCGGAGGCGATCATCACCGCGATCCAGATGGTGTCCTTCGTCATCATTCTGATCATCATGGCCGTGGTCGCCAATACGATGGCCATGACCACGCGCGAGCGCACGGGCGACTACGCGATTCTGAAAACGCTGGGCTTCGGCGCAAAGGAGATCACGCTGCTGATCTTCGGCGAGGCGCTGGTGCTGACGATGACGGGCTCTCTGGTCGGCATGCTCTTGACGTATCCGGCGGCGCGCATCTTTGCGGCCGAACTCGCCACCTATTTTCCGATCTTTCTGGTGTCCCGGACCACTCTGTATCTGGATCTGGTTGCGGCGGCGCTCATGGCCGTTTTTGCGGCGATCATTCCCGCGCGCCATGCGGTCCGCATTCGCATCGCCGACGGGTTGAGGAGGATCGGCTGATGGCGCTGCCCCTGTCCTACAGCATCCGCAACCTTCGGCGCAGGCGGCTGACGACGATTCTCACGGTGGCCGGCATGGCGCTGGTGGTGTTCGTGTTTGCCGCCGTGCTGATGATGGCGGCGGGCCTGCAGAAGACGCTGGTGGAAACCGGCTCGCCTTCCAATGTGGTCGTGGTGCGCAAGGGGTCGCAGTCGGAGGTGATGAGCGCGATCGGCCGCGAAAAAGCGGCCATTGTGGAAATGCTGCCGCAGGTGGCCGCGGGCGACGGAGGCCGGCCGATGATGGCCCGGGAGGTGGTGGTGCTGATCGCCCTCAAAAAGCAGGGCGAGGAGAAGACCTCCAGCCACTCCAATGTGGTCGTGCGCGGCATCCAGGCTGCGTCTCTTCCGCTCAGGAATCAGGTGAAGCTGGCGGCGGGCCGTCTGCCGCGCCCCAATTCGTCCGAGGTTTTGGTCGGCAACAGCATCGCCCAGCGCTTCCAGGGCGTGGGCCTTCAGCAGACCCTGAAATGGGGCGGACGGACCTGGACGGTGGTGGGAATTTTTGACGCGGGCAACACGGGCTTTGCCTCCGAAATCTGGGGCGACGTGGATCAGGTGATGCAGGCGTTTCGGCGCCCCGTCTATTCCTCGCTGATTTTCCGGCTCAAAACGCCCGCCGCATTTGACGCGGCAAAAGACGCCATTGAAAAAGACCCCCGCTTCACGCTGGAGGCCCGCCGCGAAACGAAGTATTACAAGGACCAGTCGGAAATGATGGCCAAATTTCTGCGCATTCTGGGGACGACGCTGACGGTGGTTTTTTCCATCGGCGCCGTCATCGGCGCGATGATCACCATGTATTCCGCCGTCGCCAGCCGCACGCCGGAAATCGGCACGCTGCGCGCGCTGGGCTTCCGCCGCCGCAACATCCTGCTGGCGTTTCTCACCGAGTCGCTGCTGCTGGGATTTCTGGGCGGGCTGATCGGATTGTTTTTCGCCTCGTTCATGCAGTTTCTGACGATTTCCACGGTGAATTTCCAGACCTTTTCCGAGCTCGCGTTTCGATTCACGCTCACGCCCGGCATCGTCATTCAATCGATGCTCTTCGCGCTCGCCATGGGATTTTTAGGCGGCATGCTGCCGGCGCTCAGAGCCTCGCGCCTGAAGATCGTGGATGCCCTTCGCGCTGCGTAGTAAATAGCGACCCACGCCCCGCAGGGCGTGGGTCGCTATTTATCAGGTTATCATCGCCGCTTATGTGTGACCTCCCGTGACCTTTAGACAGGTTATCGGGTCATTAGGTCGTGCACGCGGCCGTTTTCTATGCACACAGGCTCTTCAGAATATCCCGCGTCATCCGGATTCCGAACAGGAGATTCTCCGCGGAGATGCGCTCGTCGATGCCGTGGACGCGGCCGATGTCCGCCCGTTCCAGAATCATCGGCGTAAATCCGTATGCCGGATAGCCCAGCTCCCGCCAGTAATGGCCGTCGGAAGCCCCGGCCATGAGCAGTGGAAATACGCCGGCCTCGGGCGAATGCTTTTGAACGGTCTTTGTGACAACCTGATAAAACAGGCTTTCCAAGGGCGCGATGCCCGAAGGAGGCGACGTCTGGATCCTTTCGATCCGAATCCGGTCGTCGGAGATGCGGGAGGCCAGCCAGCGATGAAATTCATCGGCCTGGGTGGAAGGAAGCAGGCGGCAATCCAGCTCGGCCGTCGCCTGTTCCGGGATGACATTAATCTGATAACCGGCCCGGATGACATTGGGACTGACGGTGTCGCGAAGCAGGGCGTTGGTCAGTTTGTCCGCCGCAAGCTTTTTTCCGGCGAGCCTCAAAACCAGCGGGTGGGAAAGATGGCGCAGCGCGAGCGATGCGGGAAACTTCTGCGTCGGCGCCAGCCCCCGAAACATCATCCGGGCCGCCCGGTCCACGCGCAGCGGCCGGGGATTCCCGACGATCCGGGAAAGGGCGGAAAGCAGCGTCACATTGGCGCTGTTGGAGTGGGGCATGGAACCGTGTCCGGGTTCGCCCGTGGCCGTGAGCCGGACACGATAAATCTGTTTTTCGGCAACGGCGACGGCAAACATGATCCCTTTTCCAAAAACATCCTTCAGCCCGCCGCTGCCTTCATCCCAGACCCATTCGGGATCGATTTCTTTCAGGTGATGTTCCACCAGCCAGCGCATGCCGTTTTCTCCGCCCGGCTCTTCATCGGGCACGGCCGTAAAGACGATGGGACGGCGGAATTTCACCCCTTCCTTGAGCAGCGATTCCAGCGCCAGCATGAACATGACGCCCAGACCCTTGGTGTCCAGCGTTCCTCGCCCCCAGACAAATCCGTCGGCCACCTTTCCGGAAAAGGGCGGATGGGTCCACCGGGAGGCGTCGGCCGCGACCACGTCGATGTGGTGGTTGAGCATCAGCGGCTTCAGGGCTTCGGTTCCCGCGATGCGCGCCACCACCAGGCCGCGCCCCGCGACCGGTTCATGAATCCGGATGTCGGAGGTGATCCGGCGGGCCGTCAGTTGATCGGCGACCCAAAGAGCGGCGGGCATTTCATTCCCCGGCGGATTGGTCGTATCGAACTGCACGTAGCGGCTCATGGTCTGAACCGCATCTTCCATCATTTTTCTCTCATCCATCCCTTTTCCTCCGGCCTGACTCGTAACCCGTAACCCCATAGCGACTAATGTAGCCCGGGTCGCTTGTGACCTCGCGCCACCTTTAGGTTATCAGACCCGGTTGCGGCGGGCCTGATAACCCTGCGGGTGACGCGAGGCCCGCCCTACGGAAATATCACCATCTAGCCCAAACAACGTACATACCTCATCGCTCTTCACTTTTCCCATAACCCATAGCCCAATGCCCATAACCCATAACCCATAACCCATAACCGCCGACCTGTTACCCTGCTACTCTTCCAGAATCGCCTCGTCCTTCACCTTCCGCCAGTCTTCGGGGTACGTGCGCGACGCGATC
>DAOTJI010000044.1:0-21190 GCA_035448625.1 Smithellaceae bacterium
ATTTGTCCGCCTGCCGATTGTTGTTCAGTCCGTCCAGCAGGGTGAAGGTGAAAAGGCCGTTTCCCTTGTACCCGTCCATCGCCGCCTGCTGGTCATTGGCCGAGGCGAAAATATGCAGACCCATCTTCCTGGCCAGCACGGACATTCGCGCGTCGTAAAGACCGCTGATGATCGTGTCCACGCCGCCCGCGTGACAAGTGTCGAAGATGAACAATTGGTTTAAGGCCTTGATCTTTTTTGACATTTCAACAATTTCGTTGGAGCTGATCATGCCTGCATCATTCATCCGGCCGTTGAAATCATGGGTGAGCATGTAATACTGGTTCTGCAGCAGGACGCCGTGGCCGGCCACAAAAAGGATAAAGCTGTCCTGGGGTTGCACGGCTCCGGCCAGAGAATTGATTTTGCCGGTGATGCCGGCCTTGCCGGCCTGCTCGTCCGTCAAAAGCGCAACATGAATATTTTGAGGCTTGAAGATTGTGGCCGACTGAGCTCTGATTTTTCCCTCCAGATCCGCGGCATCCTTAACGGCGTACCGGAGGTTGACGCTTCGGTCTTGGTACCGGTTGATCCCGACGGAAAGAACGTAAAGATGCGGTTCTTCCGCTTTGATCCTGGAGTTGAACCCTGCGGTTTTCATATAGCTCTGGACCGTGTTGCCGCCGTTGAAAGCGGAAACGCTGATTTCATTCTCGCCGGCAACGGCATCGATCTCCCGGCAGTCTTCAAAGAAATCGCCTTTCGGTTTTCCGATGATCGGCGACGCGCCGGTTTTAGCCTTGATATGGATACTTCGCATGTCCGCGTAAATGGATCCGCTGGTGAGCGATGCGAGCCGGGCCGGTTCGGCCTCAATTTTGGCGACTTCCCGGTAATAGCCGTCGGACTGGACGAGCTTGCCGTTGTGGAACAAACGCACTTCCCCGATGCCGCCGCCCATGCTTTTGGCCTGATAGCATACCTTGACCTTGGGAGAGTCGGTCTGTGTCGGTACGGATGTAAATTCGACCGCAGGAGGCGGATTTTTAAGCGCCTCGTCGATTGTAAGGCTGATCAGGCTGCTGATGTCCTCGCCTTTCAGCTTTGCCGAAACGATGTCCGGGCGGTAAAAAACATCGTAGAACTGGTCGATGCCATAGACTTTGCCGCCCACTTTGATGTGGAGATACTGATGGCCGTTGAGGGATGAATTGTAGTAGCCTTCGGGGGTCAGAACGATCCACTCGCCGTCCTTTAAACTGACGAGCTGAACGATTTCCCTGCCGGCATGGATGTCCCAGAGCCTTATCACGCCGTCCTGTCCTCCGGTCAGAAAATAGTTTTCGTTGCGCAAAAAGGCCACGGCGGGGACATTTCCCAAATGACCGGCAAACTTCTTCAGGATCCTGCCGGAATCCATATCCCACAGTGAAATGGTGCCGCCGAAAGACTTTGTGGTCAGCATGCGGCGTGTATCCGCGGAAAAGGCTCCAGCCCGTATTCCCTGCGAGCCGCTTTTCGCCCCGGCGGAATTGACGTCATCCGCGGTAAATGTCCTGATCTCAAGGCCTGTGGCGACATCCCAGCTTTTCACGACCCGATCTCCGCTCCTCGAAAAAATCTGCCGGCCGTCCGGAGAAAAAGCCACGGAGGCGATCTGCCACTGGTGTCCTTCGAAGGTTTGTATCCGGTCGCCGGTTTGGACGTCCCACAGGATCAGCGTCTTATCAAAGCTCCCCGAAAGAAGGTATCTGCCGTCCGGTGAAAACACGATGGATTTGACGCCGTCCGTGTGCCCGGACAAGGTTCTGATTTCCCGGCCTGAAGCGGCGTCCAGGATTTTGACCGTGTTGTCCCGGCTGCCTGAAGCGGCATATTTTCCGTCCGGAGAAAAGGCGACGTCCAGAATCAGCGCCGTGTGTCCGGAAAAAGTCCATAGCGCTTGGTCCGCATCGGCATCCCAGCATTTCACGGTTTTATCAAAGCTTCCGGAAAGAAGGGTTTTGCCGTCCGGTGAAAAAGCCACGGCGTATACGGCATCCGTGTGTCCCCGGTACGCGCGGATTTTTTTGCCCGCGGAAATATCCCAGAGATTCAGGGAATCTTTTTTGTACCCCCCGCCGGAAATGAGGTATTTGCCGTCAGGGGAGCAACGGATTGCATTGATCGTGTCGCTGCCCGTAGGCGCGAAAATTTTGGCCGCGATATCGGCAGCCGAAACGGCCGGGGACTCTGCGGTGACGGATTTGGCGGCCGTGGTTGTTGCAGTCCCTCCCGGGGGATTTCCAGCCGTTCCGGATATGTATTGCGCTTTCTCGCCCGCGTGCGCGACCAGCAGGACGATTTTATCTCCGGGATTGAAAGCGGCAACGGCATCCTGAAACTCGTCGGGTGTTTTGATGTCCTTGTAGTTGACGGAAAGAATAATATCGTTGAGCCGGATGCCCATTTTTTCCGCCGGACTTTCTTTGACCACTTCTGAAACATAAACAACCGGCCACCTTCCATATTCCATGTGCATGATCCGCATATCTTTTCCCGTGACCGGCTGAACCGTTACGCCAAACCAGGTCTTTCCGGCGGGGGCCGCCGTGGCGGCCGTGCGTGCATTGGCGCCGGGAACGGCCGGAGCGGGCCGGTCAACCGGGATGGCCCTGCCTCCCCTTGCGCTCATTCGGTCTTGCGAAAAAATATCCTGCGGCACAAGGCCGGAGATCAACGCTGTCAAAAGCAGGCAGAAAACCATTTTCAGAAAAGACTTCTTTGTCATAGGGGCTCCTCAATCAAAAAAAGGGACGGTTCTATTTTCTCTGAAGCATATGTTAGAAATCACTGAAACGTCCACATAAATTTTGCAATGCTCCCGTAAAGGGTTGCCATGTGAAATCCGCTTGATGAACTCTCGGAAAAATTGACGCAATCGCATCGATCGTGATACTGTGATACCAAAAGGTGCCGAGGGGGTGTTGGCATGCAAACCGTCACTGTTTCGCCGGAATATCGGACGGAATGCAAGCGCGAGGAAGATCTGATGATGAATCTTGTGGAGTCTTCAGGCGGGCTTGCCGATTTTGCCGATGAAGTCGATGCAAAGCATTTTATGAAGCCATTGAGCTATCCTGCCGCGCTGATCGTTTCGGCAATCACCCTGTACGAAGCATTCAAGGTCATTTGCTGAACCCCTCAAGACGGATCTTGAAGGAAAGGACAAACCATGGACATGATCGTTGAGACAAGAGCAAGTCGCATCACGGTGCAATGCTCCGGCCGACTGGACGTTGCTTCCGCCAAAGAGTTCGAAACGACTCTTGAACCGCTGGTAAAGAAAAGCGAGCAGCAGGTGGTTCTCGATTTTTCTCGACTGCAGTATATTTCCAGCGCAGGTATCCGATCCCTGCTGTTTTTGATGAAGACGGCGGCTGCGCGCTCCGCGGCGGGACAAACGCGCAATTTGCTTCCTTTTCGTCTGATTCAGGCCAGTCCGGCGATCCGTCAGGTGCTCGAACTTTCCGGCCTGCTCGAAAGTTTCTCCTCCGGTTTTCGGGCGACGCCCGGAACAAAACCGGTTCCAGGGAAAACCTACGCCGAACTTCTTCCGCTCATCCGCGGCGCGTTCCCGTCGCCCGTCTCCAATGCGGACGCCGACCGCCAATTTTTGACCGCCGTCGCGGGCGGGCTTGAACAGATCGACCAACTGAAAACGGACCGGCCCTACCTTGGACGGCGCGAAGCGATTGACTATAGCCAGGCCCGGTCCCGTCAGATTCCGGAAAACATGTCGGGCGTCGCTGAAACCGTCGCCGGCATCGCCGAATACCTGCAGGGAGGATTTATATGGGGCCATCCCCATACGCAGGAAAACGTCGTGCCGCCGACAACCGTGCCTTCCATCATCGGCAATCTGTTCGGCGCCATCTACAATCCGAACGTCATCTCGGACGAATACAGCTATCGCGTGGGGCTTGCTGAAATTGAAACGGCCGCCATGTGCGCGGCCCTGGTCGGATATGATCCGCAACTCTCTGCCGGATTTTTCACTTTCGGCGGAACCGGCACCATCCTATACGGCACCAGAATCGGCGTCGAAAAAGCATCTCCCGGAACGTTCGGCCGCGGCCTGCATGAACCCCTGAAACTTGTGGCATCCGCTGCGGCGCATTATGCAAAGATCAATGTCTTAGGCTGGCTGGGCGTTGGGACGGACCATCTTGTGAGCGTTCCCACCGACGCCGATAATTCCATGGACCTCGCCGAGCTCGAAACCAATCTGCGAAGGATTCTGGACTCCGGAGAAAAGATCGCGGCCATCATCGCCACCATGGGCACGACCGATGCGTTCGGCATCGATAACCTCCAGTACATTGCCGGACTGCGCGACAGCCTGGCCGCCGAATATCAATTGCCCTATCGGCCCCATATCCACGCCGATGCCGTCATCGGCTGGGCCTGGTCGGTCTTTAACGACTATGACTTCGATGCCAACCCGCTGGCTTTCAATGCCCGGACGCTCCGGTGTCTCTGGGATACGCATGTCAACATCAGCGCTTTGTCCCTCGCCGATTCCGTCGGGATTGATTTTCACAAAACGGGTTTCGGCCCTTATGTCTCCAGCATGTTTCTTTGCAAAAACAAGGATGATTTGAGCCTGATCAGCCGGGATGCGGGCCTCATGCCTTACCTGTTTCAATTCGGCAACTATCATCCCGGTATTTTTACACTGGAGACCTCGCGGGCCGGCGGGGCCGCGCTTGCGTCTCTGGCCAATATGAAGCTGTTCGGCAAAGAAGGCTATCGCGGGCTTCTTGGGCATCTGGTCACGATGGCCGAAGTCTTAAGAAAACGCCTCGACGAACATCCGTCCATGTGCCAGGTCAACGATTACAACTACGGCCCGGTAACCTTGTTTCGTGTATATCCTGATGGGATCAACGCAAAGGCCGTGCTTTACGATGAGCTGAACAGCCCCGGAGCCGCTGAGAGTCTAAGGCGCAGTAATGTCTATAACCGGAAAGTATTTGACGAACTGCACCGCCAGATGGAGCAGGAAAACGGTTTTGCCCTGTCGGTGACCGCTCATTACCGCACCGCCGCATGCGGCGTACCGATCCTGGCCATCAAGTCATTTGTCATGTCGCCTTTTATCGAAGAGCGGCATATGCAGGACCTCATCGAATGTCTGGAAAAGGCCCGCCGGACGGTCAGCTATTAGCCGCATCTCCCGATAAACCGCCAGGGAGAAGATGGCCCCTGGAAAAAGAACGGACCCTCTATTTTTTTCGAGGCTGCTTTTTTACACGGAAGCAAGCGTTTTGATATAATCGTTCTGCGCCGCTTTTGGGAATGATGTTTACCCATTCCGGACGGTCATACTGATGCCGGTCCAGAACTTTTCCATGCTTGTCAAAATCGATGATCTCTTCCGTCCGGATCAGCCGGTTTGCGCAATCCATTTCCCATAAAACCGTTTCATGGTGGTACTCTTTATATGGGATGGATTTCTCCGGGTCGTACTTTCCGACTTCTTCAATCCTCTTTCCCCTGGCTTCCTCCGTGATGGCCTTGTATGTCCAAACCAGCAGCATGCCGGGTGACTTCGTGATCATTTTCTTGTTGTAAAATACATTCCATTGGAGAGGTTCCCATATTTTAGGATCGGGCTGATCGGCCAAACAAACGGATGAAGATGAAAGGATGAAAAAAAATATCACAGCGGTCCGCGTAATCTTAAGCCCCATGGCTTGTTGCCCTCTACTGTTTTCGTAACGTGTTTTATGCATAACCTCGAATCGAACATAGATCAAGATGCAAATAAAGGGGAAGATTCCATTTTCGTTGAATCGTGAGTGGGCGATCCCTGAAAGGTCCCCTTATCTATTGCCGGGCTCCGTAAAAAGACCGCCCCTTGCTCTGTCCGTCAGGTCAGAACAAAATGAAAGCAGGGCAAATTCGATCCGACAAGATCCGGCCTTTGAAAGAATAAACTTTTCTGATAATCTTTCCATGGGAGGCAACCCACCGTGAATCAGGAATGGAAGAAGAATCTGACCGTTTCCTCCATGAATTCCGAAGAAGTCGCGCTGGCGGTTGATTGGGCCGCGAGGGAGGGATGGAATCCCGGTCTTCATGACGCAGCCTGTTTTTATGCCGCCGACCCGGCGGGTTTTTTTCTGGCCCGGTTCGGCGGAAAACCGGTGGGATGCCTTTCTGCCGTAGCCTACGACGAGCGATTTGCGTTTGCCGGTTTCTACATCGTCGAATCCGAATACCGTGCAAAGGGCATCGGGCATGCGCTGGTTGAAAAAGCACTGGAGCATGTCGGCGACCGAATCATCGGCAATGATGCCGTGGTCGCCCAGCAGGAGACCTACCGGTCTCTGGGGTTTGCTGTCGCCTATCGCAATATCCGTTTTCAGGGCAAGTCCGTTCACGCTGTTTTGCGTCCGTCCGGAATCGTTGATCTGTCAGCCGTGCCGTTGGATGATCTGTCGGCCTATGACCGAAAGATGTTTCCGGCCCCGCGCACCGCTTTTTTGCAGCAGTGGATCCGGCAGCCCGAAGGCGCCGCTCTGGGGCATGTCAAAAACGGAAGGCTTTCCGGATACGGCGTGATTCGGAAATGCCGACGGGGATATAAAATCGGTCCTTTGTTTGCCGAGGAGGAAGAAATCGCCGGGGCCTTATTCGCTGCCCTTACCGAAACCGCCGCCGGTCAATCCTGCTTCCTCGACATTCCTGAACCCAACACCGGCGCACAAAGGCTGGTGACGCGCCATGGCATGGAAAAGGTTTTCGAAACCGCGCGCATGTATCGCGGTCCGGCCCCGATCCTTCCGCTGGATAAAATTTTCGGCGTCACAAGCTTTGAATTGGGCTAGCCTGGCCTCCAGGGAGCCCTTATAGAAGCTTCGGAAGGAAGGTTGCCATTTCCGGAAAGACCATCAACAGGACATTTTTTTGGCGAAGGCAAGCCCAATCGCAGAACCGTTGAACCGGTTTTTGACTCGTTATTGACAAGTTTTGCTTTGTGTTATTTAATGCCGCCATGCATGTAAAAAGCGCAACCCTTCTTTTTCATAAACTCTTCTAAAAAACCGGTAAAAGGTTGATCACCCCCGGGGGAAAGGAAACAACATGCGGCCGATTCGTGACATACTGGAAGCGCAAAGCGTCGTCGTGATCGGTGCGTCGCGGGATCAGGAAAAACCCGGCGCGCAGCTTCTCAAGGTATTGAAGGAAGTGGGCTTTGCGGGCCGCGTGGCCGGCGTCAACCCGCAGGGTGGAGAGGTTTTCGGCGTCCGCTTGTATTCAAATGTGCGGGACGTGCCGTTTGAAATCGATCTGGCGGTTTTGCTCATTCCGCCCCGTTTTGTTCCGGATGCTTTGCGCGACTGCGCCGTCAAAGGCGTCAAAGGGGCGGTGATCTCCGCGGAAGGTTTCGCGGAGACCGGAACCCAGGGCGCTGCCTATCAGGAGGATGTGCGCGCCGTTTTGAAATCCTCCGGCATGAGGGGTTTCGGGCCCAACACGCTGGGACTGGTCAATACCCAAACCAAACTGACGACGTCTTATTTTGCCGATCCCCGTATGCTTGCGCCCGGAAACATCGGTTTTGCCGCGCAGTCCGGCATATTTGTCGGCGCGCTTCTGCGGTACCTGAGTTCGCTGGACGGCCTGCATCTTTCCAAGGGCATCGGCCTGGGAAATAAGGTGGACGTCAATGAATCGGACGCCCTTTCCTTCCTGGCCGACGATGAGCAGACGAAAATCATCGGCCTGTATCTGGAAGACGTGAAGGACGGGGACCGGTTTGCGAAAAATCTGAAGAAGGCGACGGCAAAAAAGCCGGTGCTGATCATCAAAAGCGGCCGCACGCAGGCCGGCGCGAAAGCGACCGCTTCGCACACCGCCAGCATGGCGGTGGAAGATGCCGTATTTGACGGAATCGTGCGGCAGGCCGGCGCGATCCGCCTTCACGCCATTGACGAGTTTGTCCGGACCCTGAAAGGTTTTTTGAACATGCCGCTTCCGGCGGGCGAACGCCTGGCCTTCGTCACTTACAGCGGAGCGCAGGCGATCATGAGCATCGACACGACGATGGAGCAGGGATTGCAAACCGCAAAGCTTGCGGAAGCCACACAGGCCAGGATCGGACGCGTGATCGCAACATCCTCCAAGACAAAAAACCCCATTGATATCTTTCCCGACTGGCTGGCCCACGGGTATGAGAAAACCATTACGGAAGTGGTGAATGCCCTCCTGGACGACCGGGGCGTTGATGGGATTGTGTTTATTTCTTTTGCCGAAAAGAATCCCGAGGTGTATCGGTCCCTGATCGATGTCGTTCAATCGGACCGCCGTAAACCCGTCTTTGCATCGCTTCTGGGAGACAGCCGGGATAAAGCGGCCTGCGAACATCTTTTGGATTCAGGTGGCCTTCCCTGTTATGATCTCCCCGAGCAGGCCGTCCGTGTCTTCGCCCGCATGCGCCAATACGCCAAAATCAGGGAAAAGATGTAGCCCGGGACAAGCGGCAAATTTTGCTGTCGGTAACGAAAGCAACGCGATATGCCACAGCGCAGGCGGACAACCAAACCCTCTTCAGGCTGCGCTTCGGTCCTTTCCGGAGTTCAATGCATGCAAAACGCCTGAGGAACTCCACGCCCGAAAGAAGCGGCCGAAAGACTTCAAATCGCCCGAACGGCGGGGCCATTTTGACCAAACCGTGCGTTTTGTTGAGCGAGCGGTCGGAAGAAGGGGAACGGGAACAATTTTCTCGTTGTTCACGCGCTGAAAAACAAGGGATGCCTTTAAAGACTGTTGAAAAAAGGGGCGCAGGGAGATTCTCCCCGCGCCCCTTTCCGGTTTGGATAGGGTTGACCGGCTGAACGGATCGATCAGGTGCTGTAAAGCGCAATCAGCTGGTCGCCGTATTTTTTCATGATGTTGCGCCGAATCAGTTTCATGGTCTGGGTCATCATGCCGTTATCGACCGTGAAATCCTCGGTGATGTAAAGAAATCTCTGGGGAATCTCATATCCGCCGAACGTTTTGCGCAGATGCTCGGTGATTTCTTTGGAGATAAAATCCGTGCATTCCTTGTTGGCAATGGTTTCTTCGCGGGAGCCCTGCGCCCACGCGGACGTTTTGGGATCGGTCTTCAGCGCTTCAAAGTCCGGAACGACCAGCGCGACGTTAAACAGGCGCCCTTCCCCGTAAACGACGGCATTGGAGACATACCTCAAAAGCTTCATCTCGTTTTCGATGGATTCGGGATGCACGTATTTGCCGTTTTCCAGCTTGTATTCGTCCTTGAACCGGCCGGTGATGTGCAGATAGCCGTCTTCATCGATCCAGCCCCGGTCTCCGGTTCGCACGCCGGGAAACCCGTTCCAGGTATCCGGCATCATGGCTTCCTTGGTGACGGCCGGTTTATTGAGGTAACCCTGCATGACCTGCGCTCCGTAAACCACGATTTCGCCGTCCGGACTGTCCTCCCCCACGCGGGATTTGTCGATGACCACACGGGTGTCTTTGAAAGGCTTGCCGACCGTTCCGTATTTGTTGCCCCGCTTGGGCGAATTGTTGGAGATCACGGGCGTGGTCTCCGACAGGCCATAGCCGTCGTAGGTGGGCACGCCGACATCGGCGAAGAACAGGGCGATTTCCGGCTTCATCATGGCGCCGCCGGTCACGACGTGCTTCAGTCTTCCGCCGAAGATGGCGCGAATCTGGGAAAAGACCAGGGCATCAAGATCTTTGAATTCCTTTGTTTTTTCCGAAAGCCCCCGGTTTTTGACGGCTTCGGCGCAGGCCGCGTCAAAGAATTGCTTTTTGACGGGATCCGCCGCCACTCCCTGCTGGATTTTATCGTAGATAATGTTGAAGACGCGCGGCACGGCCGACATGTGAGTAGGCTTGACCTCGCTGAAATTGATGAGAAGCTTGTCGGCGGATTCGGCAAATGCCAGCGACCAGCCGCCCAGAATGTACGTGTGCAGATCGGCGGTCAGGCCGAAACTGTGCGCCCAGGGAAGAATACACAAACCCACTTCTTCCGGATCTCCCTCGTCGAAAGTATCGTGACACTCACGGGCGTTGTGGGTCATGTTGCCGTGGTGCAGCATCACGCCTTTCGGGTCTCCGGTGGTGCCCGAGGTGTAGATGATAAAGGCCGTCTCCGACCAGTGCGGCTTGTAGGAGGGAGCGGGGTTTTCTTTGCCCATTTTCTCCAGCGCCGCCAGCGATTTTTCCCCTTCGCCGAAAATAATAAAGACATCCTTTAAGGTCGGCATATCTTTCTTGAACCCCATGACGATGTCATAAATGTTCTGATTGCTGACAAAAAGGTACTTGATGCTCGCGTCTGAAATGATGTACTGCCAAACTTTTTGCAGCTCCTTTTCGTACATGGGAACAAAAATGCCGCCCAGGCCGTGAGTGGCATTGGCGCACACAAACCATTCCGTGCAATTGCTGACGATGACGCCGACTTTTTCGCCCTTGCTCAATCCCAGCTTATGGAGAGCGCCGCGCAGGTTGTTCACCCGTTCGGCGACGGCGCCGTACGTCACCCATTCGTATTGGTTTGTGTCCTTGTTCTTGGTGCCGAACAGATTTTTGTCGGCGTAGCGGACCGCGCTTTCCTCAAAGAGATCGACCAGATTGTTCGGTTTGATGTAATACGCGTCCAGGTTCGCAGACGCACCCTTTCCTGCTGTCGCTTCTACCATTGCTGTACCTCCTTGTATTTCTTGATGAATCAGATTATTCGGCTAGTCCTGGCGGGCCTGACCGTTTATCGTTTTTTTATATATATAGTCACAACAACGCGCGCGGTGTCAACGAAAAAAGCCGTTTTCAGTCCATTCAACCGTGAAGAATTTCTCTGGAGGGTCACCCGATTATGTTTTGAGCATTTCTCTGGACGCCCGGAGGATACCCTCTTCATCCAGGCCGAGTTCGGCGCGCAGTTCACTCTGCTTGGCGTGTTCGATAAATTCATCCCGGATGCCCAGCCTTCGGATGGTTATGCCGGTCACATCGTTTTGGGCAAACAGCTCCAGGACCGCGCTGCCGAATCCCCCGTCCAGAACGTTTTCTTCGATGGTCAGAATTTTTTTGACGGATGCGGCCGTGTTCAAAATCAGTTCCGCGTCGAGCGGCTTGATGAACCGGGCGTTGATGACTTTGGCTTCGACGCCTTCTTCCGCCAGTTTTTGCGCCGCCTTCATGGCCGGATGAACGGTGCAGCCGATGGCGATGATCGCCAGATCAGAGCCTTCGCGGAGCACTTCGCCTTTCCCCAGGGGCAGCGTCGAAATCTCGCCGTCGAGAGGAACGCCTACTCCCTTGCCCCGCGGGTAGCGGATGGAAACGGGCGAGCCGCAGCCGACGGCCGTTTTGAGCATGTGCCGCAGCTCGTTTTCGTTTTTCGGGGCCATCATGACCAGATGGGGGAGATTGCGCAGATAGGACAGATCGAAAAGCCCCTGGTGGGTCGCTCCGTCTTCCCCGACGATGCCCGCGCGGTCCACGGCAAACACAACCGGAAGATTTTGCAGGCAGACATCGTGCAGAATCTGATCGTAGGCTCGCTGCAGGAAGGTGGAATAAATCGCCACAACGGGCGCCAGCCCCTGGACGGCCAGGCCCGCGGCAAAGGTTACGGCCAGCTGTTCCGCGATGCCGACATCGTAAAACCGGTTGGGAAATACGCTGCGGAATCCTTCCAGCCCCGTGCCCTCGCACATGGCCGCCGTGACGGCGACAATCCGGGAATCGGCGGCCGCCAGTTCGGTGATCGTTTTGCCGAAAATTTCCGTATAAGAGGGAGCGCGATTGGCCGAGGGGAGGGTTTGGCCGGTTTCCACGTCAAAGGGCGCGATGCCGTGGTAGGTCGGTGAATTTTCCTCCGCGAATTTGTAGCCCCGGCCTTTTTGCGTAATGACATGCACGAGCACGGGGCCTTCCAGTTTCTTGACGTTTTCAAAGTTCTTGAGCAGGTAGTCCAGGCGGTGCCCCTCCAGGGGACCCACATAGGTGAACCCCAACTCCTCGAACAGCGCGCCGGGAACCACGAAGGTTTTCACCGATTCCTCGATCTGCTGCGAAAATTTTAAAATCTGTTCGCCGATGCCGGGAATGCTCTTGAAGAAACTCTTCAGCTCGCTTTTGAAGCGGGTGACCCGGTCGCCGGTCATGATTCTGTTCAAATAGGACGAGAGCGCGCCGACGTTGGGCGAGATGGACATTTCATTGTCGTTCAGCACGATGATCAGGTTCTTCTTCCGGTCGCCCGACCAGTTCAATCCCTCGAACGCCATGCCGGTGGTGAGGGAGCCGTCGCCGATCACGGCGATGATTTTGTTGCGCTCCCCCTTCAGGCACTGGGCTTCGGCAAAGGCCGCCGCCGCCGCGATGGAAGTTCCGCTGTGCCCGACATTGAACGTATCATAGGGGCTCTCCGACCGCTTCGGGAAGCCGCTGAGGCCGCCGCGTTGGCGCAGCGTGGAAAATTTTTCTTTTCGGCCGGTGACGATCTTGTGCGCGTAGGACTGATGGCCGACGTCCCAGATCAGCCGGTCCTGCGGCGTGTTGAAGACATAGTGCAGCGCGAGCGTCAGCTCCACGGTGCCCAGCGACGAGGCCAGGTGCCCGCCGGTGGTCGCAACCGTGGAGATGATCAGGTCGCGGATTTCCCCGGCCAGTTTTTGAAGCTCCGCGACGGAGAGTCCGCGCAGGTCGGCCGGATCGTTGACTCTGTCCAGCACGCGGTAAGGAATGATTTCCGGAGGTTTCATCGGGTTTTGCAAGCCTTTACGATTTTCTTTCCATGATGAAGCGGGCGATCACCCGCAGCGGCAGGGCGCGTGCGTCAAAGGAAGCGATGCAGGTAACGGCCTCTCCGACCTCTTCGGCCAGCCTTGCTTTGGCCGCTTCGAGCCCCAGCAGCGACGCGTAGGTGACTTTTCCCAGCGCGGCATCGCTCCCGGTGCTTTTCCCCATGAGACGCTCGTCGCCTTCCACGTTGAGAATGTCGTCGGCGATCTGAAAAGCGATGCCGATGCGGTTCGCGTAGCCGGTCAAGGCCGAAAGCTTCCGGTCGTCGGCTCCCGCAAGCATCGCACCGGTCCGGACCGCCGCCGCGATGAGCGCGCCGGTTTTGCGCCGGTGCATGTCCGTCAGGGCATTGATGTCCGGGGCTGGTTTGTTCGTTCGAATGTCCAGCATCTGCCCGCCCACCATGCCCGCTGCGCCCGCGGCGAGAGCCATTTCCTGAATCACGGCCAAACGCCTCTCCGCCGCCAGGCGGACTTTTTCCGCCCGCGACAGCAGTCCGAAAGCCTCCGTCAGGAGCGCATCACCCGCGAGGATCGCCGTCGCCTCGCCGAACACTTTATGGCTGGTGGGCTTGCCGCGGCGGAAGTCGTCATTGTCCATCGACGGCAGGTCGTCATGGATCAGGGAGTAGGTATGGATCAGCTCCAGCGCGCAGGCAACCGGCATCACCGGCGCCAAATCCCCGCCGCAGGCTTCCGCGGAGGCCATGCAGAGAATCGGCCGGATCCTTTTGCCGCCGGCGAAAACGCTGTAGCGCATGGCCGCATGCAGTTCCCGGGGCTCCTGGTTCTCGCCCGGCAGGTAGCGTTCCAGCGACTCTTCCACAATCTTGCGCCGATCTTTCAAATAGGCCTCAAGAAAATCATCCTGTTTCATCTTCTTGCCCGTCCTGAAACGTCCTGGTTTGCAGGGAGTTTTCTTTTTCCAGCAGCAGCTCCACGCGGCGCTGGGTTTCTTCAAGTTTCGCCGAGCAGAAGCGGATCAGGCGAATGCCTTCTTCAAAGGACTTCAGCGCGGCGTCCAGCGGCAGGTCTCCCGCCTCCATCTCCCTCACGATTTGTTCCAGTTTTTCCAGCGCGTCTTCAAACTTTTCTTTCGCCATTGCTTTCACTCCCCCGGTATTGTTTTGACGGAGCTATCCGCTACGAGCTATTTTATTTTCTCCACCCGCGCCTCGATGCGGCCCAGCGCCACTTGAATGTCAAGCCGGTTTCCCGGCGTCAACAGCTTTGCATCGCGCACGATTTCTCCCTCCGGCAGGCGCCGCGTAATGCTGTATCCGCGCTGCAGAACGGCCAGCGGGCTCAGGGAGGAAAGCAGCGCGGCGTTTTTCTTGAGCCGTTCGCTGCGCTCCAGGAGAAAACGGTTCCAGCCGCCGCGCAGGTTTTTCTCCAGGCCGGCAAGCAGCAGGCTGTGTTCGCGGATCCGCCGCCGGGGATCGGCGCCGCGCAGGCGCGCTTCCAGCGGCTTCAGGCGGCCGGCGACGGCCTCGGTTCGATGCGCCAGGGCGCGCTTCAGCCGTTCGCGCAGATCGTCTACGTGAATGGCGTAATCGGCCAGATAGCGGCGCGGGTCTTTGAAACGGGCGGCCAGCGAATGGAGTCGCTCTCTTTGCAGGGCCAGGCAGCGGTTTTGCGAGGCCAGGAGCCGCCGGTACAGGTCGTGCAGAGTTTCCTGTAGTTCGATTTTGCGGGGGACGACCAGCTCCGCGGCCGCCGAGGGTGTGGGCGCCCGCAGGTCGGCAACGAAGTCGCAAATGGTATAGTCCGTTTCGTGGCCGACGGCCGAGACGACCGGAATGGTGGAACGGCGGATTTCTCGGGCCAGCGTTTCGTCGTTGAAAGGGGCAAGATCCTCCAGGGAACCGCCGCCCCGCGCGATGATGATCACGTCCACGTCTCCCCAAGCGTGAAGACGGCGCAGGGCTGCGATGATTTCTCCCGCCGCCTCGGCGCCCTGCACGCGGGCCGGTGCGATCAGAAGATTTACGCAGGGGAAGCGCCGGCGCGTGATGTTTAAAATATCCCGGATCACCGCGCCCGTGGGTGACGTGATCACGCCGATGCGCCGGGGAAGAAAGGGCAAAGGTTTTTTGAGCGACGCGTCGAACAGTCCTTCGGCGGCCAGTCTGGCCTTGAGCTGTTCGAAGGCTTTTTGCAGAGCGCCCACGCCCTGCGGTTCCACGGATTCCACAATGAGCTGATATTCGCCGCGGGGCGGGTACGCGCTCAGGCGCGCCCGGCACAGAATCTTCAAGCCGTCTTCCAGGTCGAACTTTACCGCCCGGACGCCGTAGGGGCGGAAATAAACCGCCCGGATCTGGCTTTTGTCGTCTTTGAGCGTGAAATAGACATGCCCGGACTGGGGGCGGCGCAGATTGGAAACTTCCCCTTCCACCCAGAGGATTCCGAAGGCCTCCTCCAGAAAGGTTTTAATATTATCGTTTAGTTGTGAAACGGTTAGAACGTTTTTCATCCGCGCCATCCTGGTTTTTGAACTAGCAGATAATGGAAGGGATGACAAGTTTCAATTCCGCCGAAACGTGCCCGGGTCTTTTGGTCCGAGGCGGCCTGTTTTGCGGCGGCCCGTCCGGGGTAAATTCCGTTTGCCCGGCCCTGAAGCCTGTGTTAAACATTTTTCCACGGGAGGAACATCATGTCCGACAACTATGATCTGATCGTGATCGGCGGGGGACCGGGGGGACTCGCGGCGGCTCAGACGGCGGCGGCCGGGAAAAAGCGCGTGCTTATCATCGAAAAAGGCAGCTGGGGCGGGACCTGCACACACCGCGGCTGCATTCCCACCAAGGCGATGCTCGCCTGCAGCCGGTTTTACGCGGATTTGAAGAAGCTCAAGCGCGTCGGTGTGAATGTCTCCGGTGCGGCCGTCGATTTTTCCGCCATGAAAAAACATCGTGATCAGATGGTCCGGATCGCGGCCCTGGGAGCGCAAAAAATGATCGCGGGCCCGCAGGTGGAAAGCAAAACCGGCCTCGGGGAAATCCTCTCGCCCCGGGAGGTGCGCTGCACCGGAGAAGACGGCATCCGGCAGTTTTTGAAAACGAAAAATATACTGATTGCCTGGGGCTCGGAGCCGCAGATTCTACCGGGCCTTCGAACATCCGAGCGCATATGGACGTCCGATGAACTTCTCCATCTCGCACTGCTGCCGCCCAGCATGATCATTGTCGGCGGCAGTTTTATCGGCGTCGAGTACGCCACGCTGTTTGCCGAACTGGGTGTCCGGGTGACGCTGGTGGAGCTGCTGGAGCGCATTCTGCCCCGGGAGGACGAAGAAGCGGCGGATCTGCTGAGTCAGGAGCTGGCGCGCCTGGGGGTTGTTCTGCACACCTCAACCCGGCTCGTTCGCCTGGAAGAATCGGCGGACGGCGTCGAAATGTCGGCGCGGAAAAACGGCGAAGACCTGGCCATACGGGCCTCCTCAGCCCTGCTGTGCACGGGCCGGGTGCCGGTTTTGCACGCCGATCAGCTCGACGCGCTGGGGGTGGACTACACGGGCGAGGGAATCCGTGTGGACGAAAAGATGATGACCTGCGTCGATGGCGTTTATGCGGCGGGAGATGTCACCGGAGGCATGATGCTGGCACACCGGGCATCCCTCCAGGCCAGGGTTGCCGTCGAGAGCATGTTCGGTGAAAGTCATCACCGGTACGACGAAGCCCTCATTCCATCCGTCGTGTACAGCCATCCGCAGATTGCGCGCGTGGGGCTGACCGAGCGGCGTGCCCGGGACGAAGGTCTGGAGATCGACGTGGTCCGTTCCGACTACGGCGCCAACCTGATGGCCCGCGCTGAGCTGATGGGGCAGGGATTCGTCAAAATCATTTTCCATCGGGATGTCATCGCGGGCGCGGTGGTCGCCGGCGACCATGCGGCAGAGCTTCTGGCCCCGCTCGCGCTGGCCGCATCCGGGAAATGGACGAGAAGTCAATTCAGGTCTTGGGTGCTTCCGCACCCGACGCTCGGCGAGGTGTTCGCGCCGCTCGCGGATTGAACGGGACAGGAGGACGGTATGAAAATCAAGCCATACACATCGGTGACGCCGGTGCTGGTGGACAACGACCAGGCGAAAGGGATAGCCGCCCGCGTCGTCATCGGCAAAGAAGACGGAGCAAGCCATTTCTGCATGCGGATCTTCGAGATCGCGCCGGGAGGACATTCCCCCAGGCATGCGCATCCCTGGGAGCATGAAATCTTCATCCATTCGGGAGAAGGGGAAATTTACGACGGAAGGGTGTGGCACCCGATTTGCCCGGGAACCGTGTTGTTTGTCGCGCCCGGGGAAGAGCATCAGGTCCGCAACACGGGAGCGCGGAAGCTGGTTTTTGCCTGCCTCATTCCATCGGGCGTTCCGGAGCTGTAAGTCAAAGGGCCTGTTTGCCGCCGCGGCGGCAAACAGACCCCAAAATCCGAATCCTTTTTGGATTGTTACTTCTTGTAGCTGTACCAGCCTTCGCCGGTCTTCTGGCCGAATTTGCCTTCGGTAACCTTCCTCACGACGCTGGGGGAGGGAAGGTCGGCCGGATTGCCGGACTCCAGGAAATGACTCATGCAGATGTCGTAGGTGAGATCAATTCCGGTCAGGTCGTTGAGGCGGAACGGGCCCATCGGGTGCCCCGCGCCGTAAACGCAGGCCTTGTCGATGTCTTCGAAAGAGGCCACGCCCATCTCCAGCATCCACAGGGCTTCCCGCTGGATGACGGCGAAAATCCGGTTCAGGACAAAGCCGTCCACTTCCTTCTTGATGTGGATGGGGATTTTGTCGATCTTCAGGCAGAAGTCCATCATGCACTGCGCCGTTTCGTCGGAAACATGCGGCCCCTGAACGACCTCGACCAGTTTCATGACCAGCGCCGGGTTGAAAAAGTGAAGATTGCAGACCTGGGAAGGGCGTTTCGTGGAATCCGCAATCCGGGAGCTCACGATGAAGGAGCTGTTGGTCGCCAGGATCGCCGCGGGCGGAGCATACTTGTCCAGATCGGCAAATACCTTGCGCTTCAGGTCGATGCGCTCCAGGACGGCCTCAATGACGATGTCTGCGTCTTTGGCGGCTTCCTTCAGATCGCCTGTAAATGAAATCAGACTGCGGGCCTTCTTTGCCGCTTCCTCCGTCATTTTCCCCTTCTGCACACGGCCCGGCAGGTAACCTTCAACAAACTTCTGGGCCTTTTCGAGAACGGCAGGCACGACATCGGTGCTGACGGTTTTAAAACCGGAAAGCGCACACTGGAGCGCAATCTGATGCCCCATGTTGCCCGCGCCGACGACACATACATTTTTCACATCCTGAATTTTCATTTTCTTTCCTCCTCTTTGATTTTTGACGGATTTTTCTTTTTTTAAAACGGCGGCCCGAAGGCGCTTCCCTACAGCCATCGTTGGTTGTAACAATTATTTTGCCGGTGTCAATTTGTCAAGTAATATTTTCAATTTACATTGACAGAAAGGCCGGCTTTGTTGTAAGGAAATCGAAATTCAGTGAAAGGACCCGGATGCCATCCATGACCAGAAAGACCCTTGCGGGCAAGGAGGACACGCCGAAAAAGAGCAGCGATCTGTTTCTGAAAAGACAGTCGCAGATCATCAAAAAAGCCACAAAACTTTTCATGAAGCAGGGCTATGCGCAGACGTCCATGCGCGAAATTTCCAAAGCCACGGGCATCGACATCCGGAACTTGTACTACTTTATCCGGAGCAAGGAGGAGATCCTTTTTCTGGTGATCGAGATGATTCACCGCCGCGAGCTCGAACTCTTCGAAAAGAAGGGATTTACAAGCATCGAGGATCCCGTGCTGCAGTTGAGAACCGTGATCCGTGAGTTCATCGACGCCGGTTTCGGCTACGGGCAGGAGATCCTTTTGTTGTACCGGGAATCGAAGTCGCTTCCCAAGCGTCTGCTGAAGGTGATTCTTTCCCGGGAAAGCCAGGTGGTCGCCCGCATCGAGGAGATTCTGCGGCGGGGCCGGGAAAAAAATGTGTTTCAATTCGAGGATGCTTCCTTTACCGCGAATATGATTGTTTACGAATTGTCCCTTCACGCGCTGCGCAACTGGAACATGAAGCGGTATTCCAAGGAAGAACTGAGCGATCTGCTCGAAACGCATGTGATTAAAGCGGTGACGGCGTGACGCTGGTCCCGCGGGGGGTGAAAAAGCCGGGAGTCGCCTCCCGGCTTTTTTATTCATCAGGCCAGATGTTTCTTTTCGATGCCGCGCAGGGTTGCCTCGGCGTCCCGGACAATGCCCTGCACCACGTCGTGGACCGGCGGCATGTCATTGATCCGCTGGGCCACTTCGCCGGCGGCCATGAGCGCCTTTTCCCGGTCGCCTTCGTACACCGCCTTGATGGATTCGATCTCGAACTCAATCAGCGACATGTCCATCGTGGAGTAATCGTCGGGCGTTCCCAGAAAAACGCCGGGGGATTTCTTCAGCGTGTTCTGGGCGTGCTCTTCGCTGCGGGGTGTCTTCAGCCAGCGGGCCGGTCCCACGAAGCCCCGGGCGACCAGCGTTCCCCGGTCCTGGGCTGCGACTACGCCCTCTTTCCAGATCTGGTGAAAATCACTTTCCTTCGTCGCCAGAAATCTCGTTCCCATCTGCGCGCCGTCGGCGCCCAGAACCAGTGCGGCGGCCAGCGTCCGGCCGTCGCAGAATCCGCCGGCGCCCGCGACCAGCGTCTTTTCATCGGACACGGCGTCCACCACCGCCGGCAGCAGGATCATGGAGTGAACCGGCTCCCAGGAGGTGTGAAATCCGCCTTCATGGCCCGAGGCGACGATCACGTCCACCCCCGCTTTTTTGCAGCGCAGCGCGCCCTTGACGGACGGGACCACATGCATCCAGGTGAAACCCGCGCCCTTGATCTTTTCTTTCCAGCCCACGGGGTCGCCGGCGGAGGTGAAGATGACTTTGAAGTTGTTCTTCATGTCGGGATTTTCCTCCCGGACCCGGATGGCCGTATCGATCATGATGGTCGAATAGGGTTTGACTTCCGCGGATACCATGACATTGATTCCGAAAATGCCCCCCTTGTCTTTGACCAGCCGGTAGGTGCGCTTCAAAACCTTTTCCATCACGGTGGCCATGTCATCGTCCATGCCCGCCTCTCCGCTTTCCACGAAGGCCTTGTAAATCCAGGGCTGATCGTTCTTGTTGAAAAGCCCGCTGGTGGAAAGAAGCCCCAGAACGCCGGCATTGGCGGCGGCCACGCAGAGATTGTTGTTGCTGAAGGGTCCCATCCCCGCCTGGATGATCGGGTACCGGATGCCGATCATGTCACACAGTCTTGATTTGATCATAATACATCTCCTTTTTTGATGAGGATGCCGACGGTGAATTCCCCCGGCCCCGCCGTCGATAAATATTACAACGAACGTTGGTTTTTGCATTTAATGGGAGAAGCCGTTTTTGTCAAGGCCTTTTTCGTGCCGTTGCGACCGCGGACTCCTGCTCCCGCCGGATAGTGTGTGGAAGCCATTGTTTTTGAAGATAAAATAAAAACTTCGTCTGCCGGGACTTCAAGACCTAAAATAATACTTGACAGTATCCCGGCATCCATTTAACAAAACCAACGATCGTTGGTTGTACGAAAAACGTTCGAAAGGAGGCGTCTGATGACCCTGAAGACAAAAAAAATCACCGTATCCAGGGGCACCTTCAATGTCCGGGACCGCGAAAACATGGATGGCCGGCCCGTTGTCCTGCTGCACGGCTGGCCGGAGAGCTCTTACTGCTGGGAAGGCGTGGCCGCTGATCTGGATCCGAACCTGCGCGTGATCGCACCGGATTTACGGGGCCTGGGGGACAGTGAGCGGACGCTGGATGTCAAAGCCTATCAAAAAGTGGAGCTGGCCAAAGACGTGATCGAAATCCTCGACGCGCTGGGCATCCGGGACTTCTTCCTTGCCGGCCACGACTGGGGCGGCATCGTGGCCCAGGAAATGGCCTTTCTGATTCCCGACCGGATCAAAAAATTGGTCATTCTGAACATCCCCGTCCTTGCCAACGTCAAGGGCGCCGAGGAAGTCACCAAAGCGATGATCGCCATGCGATACATTCCCTACTGGTATCAATATTTTCAAATGATGCCGGGCCTCCCGGAGGCCATGATCCCGGGCAAGGAACGCGAATGGGTCAGCTTTTTCTTCGGGAGAAAAGGCAGGGACGGCAGTATTCCCCGGGAGGCCATCGACGAATATGTGCGCTGTTACAGCATCGAACATACGCCGGCCACCGGAGCCTCCTATTACCGCTCCATGGCGCTGGACGCTCCCCGCTGGGCGGGTCTGGCCGGCAAAAGATTTTCCATGCCGTCGCTCTATATTTACGGCAATGAAGACTCCGTCATTATTC
>DAOTJI010000045.1:0-9790 GCA_035448625.1 Smithellaceae bacterium
TGGCGGAGAGAGCGGGATTTGAACCCGCGGTACACCTTTAAAGGGCGTACAATCGCTTAGCAGGCGATCGCTTTCGGCCACTCAGCCATCTCTCCGCTGATTTTTTCAGGCCTGTATGTTTAAAACAGCACGTCTCAATCTGCAAGAAGTTCTGTATTATCTGGCGGAGGGAGCAGGATTCGAACCCGCGAACCTTTCGGTCAACGGTTTTCAAGACCGCCGCCATAGACCACTCGGCCATCCCTCCATCGTAATGTTTTTCCCCGGCTGTCCTTCCGGCGTTACGGAGTGATCCGCTCGAGACCTCTCATATAAGGACGCAGCGCCTCCGGGATGACCACGGTTCCGTCGGCCTGCTGATAGTTTTCCAGGACCGCGACAACGGTGCGGCCCACAGCCAGTCCGGAGCCGTTCAGGGTGTGGACGAATTCCACCTTGCCGCTGTCTTTCCGGCGGAAGCGGATCGCCGCCCGTCTGGCCTGGAAATCCTCGAAGTTGCTGCACGAAGAAATTTCCCGGTACGTGTCCTGCCCGGGCATCCAGGCTTCCACGTCGTAGGTTTTGGCCGAAGAAAAGCCGAGGTCGGCCGTGCACAGGCAGACGGTGCGGAAAGGGATGCCCAGCCTTTTAAGAACTTCTTCCGCGTTGGCGGTCAGCTTTTCCAGCTCTTCGTAGGAGGTCTCCGGCTTGGAAAACTTGACCATTTCCACCTTGTTGAACTGGTGCTGGCGGATCAATCCCCGCGTATCTTTGCCGTAGGAGCCGGCTTCCGCTCGGAAGCAGGCCGAATACGCCACCAGGTAGATCGGCAGTTTTTCCTCTTCCAGGATTTCATCCCGGTAAACGTTCGTGACCGGCACTTCCGCCGTCGGAATCAGGTAATAGTCCATTCCTTCAATCTTGAACAGGTCTTCCTTGAACTTGGGAAGCTGGCCGGTCCCGGTCATGCTCTCGGCGTTGACCATGAAGGGCGTGAACACCTCCGTGTAGCCGTGGTTTGCCGTGTGCAGGTCCAGCATGAAGTTGGTGATCGCCCGCTCCAGTTGGGCGCCTGCACCGCGGTAGAGCGTGAATCGCGCCCCGGTGATTTTCGCGCCGCGCCCGAAATCCAGAATGTTCAGATTTTCCCCCAGCTCAAAGTGCTGCTTCGGCGTGAAGCAGAAAGAAGGCTTTTCGCCCCAGCTCCGGACGACCGTGTTGTCTTCGGATCCGTTTCCTTGCGGCACGGATTCGTGCTGAATGTTCGGCACGATCATGACAAAGGCGTTCAGCTCCTCCTCGATGACGCGCAGGTTTTCGTCGTACTCCTTGATTTTGGCCGAGACGTCGCCCATTTTGGCAATCAGGGCGGAAGCGTCCTCTTTCTTCTTTTTCAGCTCTCCGACCTGCTTGGATACGCTGTTGCGCTCGTTGCGCAGAGTTTCCACCGCCTGCAGGATGTCCCGCCGTTTCGCATCCAGGCTGATAAAGCGGTCAAAATCAATTTTCTGGCCCCGCTCGTCCATTTTCCGGTGAACAAGCTCCATATTCTGTCTTAAGTATTTGATGTCTAACATATTTTACCTTCATGTCTTCTGCTGATGGGCCTTGCTAAAGACGGGATTTCCTATCACTTCGGCCTATTGAAGTCAATGGTTTTATCGGGCGGGGGATCAATGGCCGGAGCCGGTCAGCCTCTTTTGAACCATCTTCAAAAGAGCTCTCATTTCCGGGCTTTTGAGAAGATAGGCGCACACAAAGTATGCGATTGCCCCGGTCAAAACGGCAAAGACGAGATAGATCAGCCGCTCCCGAAATCCCGAAGACGTGTTCCAGGGCATCAAGTATTCCACAAGCCCGATGGCGGCCAGCATGGCGGCGGAAGATGCGACAATCTTGAAAACGGAGGTGTAAAACGCTCGGTCGAGATACGGTCCGATTTTGCTTCTCAGCACAAACGCGAGGACTCCGACATTGACGGCCGCGGAAATGGAGCCGGCCAGCGCAATGCCGTTGTGCCGGAGCGGGTACATCAGGGTCAGGCTGAAAACCACGTTGACGACCAGTGTGATGATGCCCGCTTTCAGAGGCCATTTGGAATCCTTCAGAGAATAAAAAGCGGAAACGAAAACGCGCAGAACCGAATAGGCCCAGAGCCCCAGCGCGTAGCAGAACAGCGCCTGGCCGGTGTAGACGGCGGCCTGGGCGTCAAACGCGCCTCGCTGGAACAGCACGGAGATGATGGGCAGGTGGAGCGCCATCAGGGCAATCATCGAGGGGATGGTTAGAAAAAGCAACAGCCGCAGGGAAAAGGAGATGCTGGATTTCAGTTCCACGGTATTTCCCACGGCGGCATGAGCGGAAAAGCTGGGCAGCGCCGCCGTTCCGATGGCGATGGCGAAAATCCCCAGCGGGAACTCCATGATCCGGTCGGCGTAAAACAGATACGTGACCGAACCGCCGGGCAGCAGGGAGGCCAGAACCGTTCCCACAAAGACGTTGATCGTGCCCACGCCCGCGCCGAGGACGGCCGGAAGCATCAGCGCGCCGATCTGTCGGATGCCCGGGTGGCGCAGGTTGAACCGGAAATGAAACCTCACGCCGAATTTTTTGAGGGCGGGCCACTGCATGGAAAGCTGCAGCGCGCCGCCGATGAGAACACCGATGGCCAGCGCCGTGATCGGCTGATCGAACGCGTTGTGCAGCGCGAAGGCGGACGCGATCATGGCGATGTTGAGCATCACCGGGGACAGAGCCGGGGAGGTGAAATGCCGGAAAGAATTCAAAATCCCCATGCACAGGGCGACGAGCGCGATAAAAAAGATATAGGGGAACATCAGGCGGTTTAGAAAAACCGCCAGCTGGTATTGGTCGGGATTGGCCATGAAGCCGGGGGCAATCACTCCGACAATCACGGGCGAGAAAAGAATACCCAGCACCGAAACGGCGGCCAGGATGACGGAAAGAATCGTAAACGTGTTGTCGGCCAGCTCCAGGGCTTCCGGTTTTGTTTTCTTCTGCAGGTATTCGGTAAACACCGGAACGAAAGAAATCGTAAGCGAGCCTTCGCCCAGCAGGCGCCGGAGCATATTGGGAATGCGAAACGCCACCCAGAAGGCGTCCGTCGTCCAGCTTGCTCCGAAAAAGGCGGCGATGACCATGTCCCGGACCACGCCGAGAACGCGGCTGACCATCGTCGCTGCGCCCACGATTCCGGCGGCTTTGGCGACTTTTGCGTTTTCTGATTTTTCTGTCGGATCGTCCATTTTTTCAATCTGCTTTGCGGCCTGCCGGTGATTTCATGCTTCAGAATGGAGATCCAGGCTGCGGAGTTTTTGCTCCAATTCCGTCCGGCTGACGTCGTTTACCAGGATCGTCTTTTTGCGTCCTTTGGCCCCGGCGGAAATTTTCATCCGGCTTTTCTTAAGCCCCAGTTTTTTGGCCAGCAGCTCGATGCAGGCGTCGTTGGCCGCCCCTTCCACCGGCGGCGCGGTGACCTTGATTTTCAGCATGCCGTCGGCAATGCCGGCGATTTGCGCCTGGGATGCGTGCGGATTGACGTGGATATCAAAGGATAAGCCGTTTTTCGTTTCCCGGATGAGGAGCGTGTCGGTCAAAGCGTTTGCCTTTCTTAAAAGCCGCGCGCCGCCTGGATCATGGTCTGAACCAGGAAAAACTGCAGAAAGATGATGATCAGCAAAGCGATCAGCGGCGAAAAATCGATCGGCAGGCTGTGCCGGGGAATCATTCGCCGAATCGGTCCCAGCAGCGGTTCGGTTACACGGTATAAGAAAATGACGATTTTATTGTAGGGATCGGGGTTTACCCAGGAGATGAGCGCGCGGGCGACGATGATCCACAGATAAACCGTCAGCACAATGTCGATGACTTTCGCCAGTGCGATGATGAAATTGTTCAGCACGAACATAAAGACCTCTCGATGAAGCTTTCACTCGCTGCGGGAACGCCGCCTCGCGGGAATCCATCCGGCGGTACCCCATCTTCTATGCCGGCGAATGCGGGGAAGGGCGCACCGGCCGGATTTCGCATCTCAGGTTGAAGCGAGTTCCCCGCAGAAACGGGTCAGGGCGTCATTGAACTCCTGCGGCCGCTCCAGCATGGCCATGTGTCCCGCACCTTCGATCAGGACGCATTTTGCCCCGGCAATGCCTTGTGCGATCTTTTCGGAGGAAGCGGGCGGCGTCATTTTATCTTCTTTGCCGCAAATGGCCAGCACCGGCACGCGGATGTTCTGCGTTTCTTCCGTCAGATCAAACTTGCTGCACGCCAGCATGTCGCCCGCCACCACGTCAAGGCGGGCCTGGCCCAGGCTTTCCCGCAGAGGCCCAAAGAGCTTCGGGCGGTTCTCTTTGGCGATGGAGAATTTGCACATCAAATCCAGGATCAAATCCGGCTGTTTTGCAAACCCGTCCAGAATGTCGGGATTGACCGGCATGGTCAGGCCGCCTCCCGCCGCCACGATGCCGCTCACATCCTGCGGATATTTTACGGCAAAACCCAGGGCAATGGCCGCGCCCAGCGAGTGTCCGACCAAAACCGGGCGTTTCAATTGTAAAACCTCGAGGATTTCCTTTAAGCGAAGGACATAGGCAAAAATCTCCTTCTCTCCGCTTCCTTCCGATTGCCCGTGTCCCGGAAGATCGACGGCCGCGATGTTGAATGATTTGTAAAGGACCGAATACTGTTCGGACCAGGCGCCGGAATTGCCTCCGGAGCCGTGAAGAAAGACCAGACTTTGCGAGTGGGCCCCGAAATCGGCTGGATTGACCCAGCAGGCGATGTTGTCGTCCCCGACCTTGAAATGTTTCAGCATGAGTTTTCCCTCCCCAGCCGGTGACTACCACAAAAGCGGGATTTTATACAATCTTCAATATTGTATTGACAGGATGCCGGGAAAAAAGGCATGTATTGGCCATCCGGAGGACATAACCATGTTTACAGGCAAGAAAGTTGCGATTCTCGGCGGAGGCAAGATGGGCGGAATTCTGGCGCGGGGGATGATTACGCGGAAACTCCTTGCTCCGCAGAACATCATCGTATCGGACATCGACACGGAGAGGCTGGAGGAACTGCATTCCACGCTGAAGCTGCGGGTCACCGGGGACAACCGCCAGGCGGTGAAGCAGGCCGATATTGTTGTTCTGGCCGTCAAACCGCAGAATTTTCCCGACCTTCTCAAAGAGATTCGGCAGGTTTCGAATTCCTCAAAGCTGTTCATTTCGATCGCCGCCGGTGTGACGACGGAGGCCATTGAAAAAGGGTTGACCAAAAAACCGCGCGTGCTGCGTGTGATGCCCAATGTCGCCGCGCTGGCGGGCGAAGGAGCGGCGGCCGTGACGCGCGGGCATTTTGCCCGCCCCGATGACGTGCGCTATGCGATGGCGATGCTGGGGGCTGTCGGGCTGGCCGTGGAGGTGGAGGAGAAGCTTATGGATGCCGTGACGGGGCTGAGCGGCAGCGGTCCCGCCTACTGTTTCGTCATCATCGAAGCCCTTGCGGATGCCGGCGTTCAACTGGGGCTCGCCCGGGACCTGTCCGAAAAGCTTGCCGCACAGACGATGCTGGGCGCGGCCCGCCTGTGTCTCGAGGGGAATCAGCACCCCGCCCGGTTGAAGAACATGGTGACCTCTCCCGGCGGAACCACCGCCGCCGGATTGCGGGTGCTGGAAGAAGGGAAAATACGCGCGACGCTGACGGGGGCCGTGGAGGCGGCCGCGCGGCGCGCCAGAGAACTGGCCGGCTCATAAACGATTGCCGGATCCATGGAAAAATCAAGCGAGGTGAATATGGAGATTAAAGGGAAAATCATCATTGTAACGGGTGGGGCCTCCGGCATCGGCAGGGGCCTGTGTCAGCGGTTTGCGAAAGAGGGCGCGAAGGCCGTCATTGCCGCCGACATCAATGAAGCCGGCGCAAAGGCCGTCGCCGGGGAAGTGGGCGGAGAGGCTTTTGTCTGCGATGTGCGCAAAGAATCGGATATCGTCGGTCTGGTTAAATTCACGGAAGACAAGTACGGGGGCGTGGATCTTTTCTGCTCCAACGCCGGCATCATCGCCATCGGCGGTTACGAAGTGGATAACGAGGCCTGGCAGCGCATCTGGGAAATCAACGTGCTGGCGCACGTCTTCGTGGCGCGGGCGGTCATTCCCGGAATGATCCGGCGCGGCGGCGGCGCGATCATGATTACGGCCTCCGCGGCCGGGCTGTTGAGCCAGATCGGATCCCTGCCTTACTCCGTTACCAAGCACGCCGCGGTGGGCATGGCGGAAAATCTGGCGATCACTTACGGCGGCCAGGGCATTCAGGTGTTTGCGCTCTGCCCGCAGGCGGTGGAGTCGGAAATGACGCGCCAGCATGAAGGCGGCGGCGTGGCGGGGGTGGACGGCCTGATGAAGCCGGAGCAGCTGGCGGACGCCGTCATGGAATCATTCGCCGCCGATGAGTTTCTGATTCTGCCGCACAAGGAAGTCAAAACCTACATGCAGCGGAAGGCGGCGGATTACAACCGGTGGATTCAGGGGATGCGCAGGCTGCAGGATCGATTCCTGACCGGCGCGCCGTTAAAAAAAGGCTGAAAACCTTTTCCGGCATTGATTTTCAGCAGCAGGGGGGAGCCCGTGGACGTCGAAACCTGCGCGTCGGTGGACAACCTTCAGGATCTGGAGCAGGCACTCCTGGCGAACGACCGGGTGATCGCCATGGTGTACGCCACCTGGTGCCCTTTCTGCCGGAAGGTCCTGCCGGCGTTTGAAAAATGGGCGCGGACGGAAAAGAGGCGCCTGCTCTTGGTGGCCGACGACGAGGATCGCGTCGCCGACGTGTACGACATCGATATTTTCCCGACGCTGATCCTCTTTGAAAAAGGACGCGTCGTCAAACGCCTCGACGGCAGTCCCGGAGCGGGCCTCAGTGAAAAACAGATCGCTGATTTCATAAAATCCTGCCCGCCGGCCGAACCCGGTTAATCGTCCGGCGTTCGTTGCCTTAGATGTTTTCGTCCGATGCTGCGGCGGCTGCAGCGATCCACTGGACCGCTTCGGACTGGTCGGGGACGTTCGGCATCTGCATGGCCCTGACGGCCGTCTGCCGAAAGTGGCCGCCGGGAAATCAAATCCTCACTTTTTTCTGAGTAAAAATCGAAAGATAGACAAAATAATCGACCATTGACTATGAATATCCTCTAAAAAAAATAGTCTGACTATAATAAAAAATAATACTTGACAGTGGGACTATGAAGATGTAGGTTAAATCAAACTTAAAAAAGGATATTGCAATGGCCGACCACGTTCGTGCAAAAACCAGGAAGGACCGCATCATGGATGCGGCTTTACGGATTTTTGCCGAAAAGAGTTTTCAGGAGGCGACGATATCCGAAATCAGCAAGGAAGCCGGTGTTTCCGAAGCCACGATTTATGAATATTTCGGCACCAAGGAAGATCTGCTTTTTGCCATCCCCGAAAAAATTTCCAATGACACCTACGAAGAATCGGAAGCCGTCCTTCCCTATATTAAGGATGTGGAAGGCCGGATGCGGGCCATCATGCTCAGCTACATTCAGCTCTACGAGAGCAATCCGCATTATTCCGCGCTGGTGCTGCTGCAGTTGATGTCCAATAAACGTTTCCGGCAGACGCAGGCGCACGCCGCTATCCGGCGTTCGGCGCACAGCCTGCTGGACTGCATCCGCGAAGGCATCGCCAACGGCACATTCCGTCCCGACGCCGACGCCTATCTGATCCGCTCGATGCTGATGGGCACCATCGAGCATCTGTTTATCCACTGGCATATGCAGGGAATGCCCCGGCGCGAAAAAACCATTATGGAAATGCTGGATCCGTTTCTGGAAATCGTTTTGAACGGCATCCGGGCGAAGAAGGACCAGCAGGGGCTCACGCTGCATTTGAATCTGGAGGATGCCCGCGCTCTCTTGCAGACGCTGCAAAGCGATCCGGCGCTTCAATCTCCGGCGGTGAACGAAGACGCTTCCCGCAAAAACAAAGAAAACAGCTAAAAAAGCATACCCAAAGAAAGGAGTACCCCCCCCCATGAGAACCAAGCAAGATTTTATCAACGCCCTGTCGAAGATGAAACGCAACATCTATTATGACGGGCAGTTGATCGACCGCACCGACGAGCTGCAAAGCGACTGCATCAACGTCATGGGCACGACCTATGACGAGGCCGCCAAGCCGGAGAACGAAACGCTGATGACGGCCACGTCTCACCTCACCGGACAGAAGATCAACCGCTTCACGCACATTCACCAGAACACGACCGATCTGCACCGCAAGCAGGACATGACCCGCATGCTCTGCCAGAAAGTCGGCGGCTGCATTCAGCGGTGTATGGGCATCGACGGCACCAACGCCATCTACAATGTTTCTTACGAGGCGGACAAGGTCAGGCCGGGCGAGACCAATTACCACGAGAACTTCAAGAAATGGCTGACCCGATTCCAGAAGGAAGACATGATTGCCGCCTGCGCCCAGACGGACACCAAGGGCGACCGCATGCTGCGCCCAGCCGAACAGCCCGATCCGAGCGCTTACGTGCGCATCAAGGAGAGAACCAAGGACGGCATCATTGTAGAAGGGTGCAAACTGCACATTTCGGAAGCCTCCGTCTCCGATGAAGTCCTGGTCATTCCCACCCGCGCGCTGCGCAAGGAAGACCAGGACTACGCCGTGGCGTTTGCCGTGCCGGCGGACTACGACGGCATGAAGCAGGTGGTGACCATTCACAATTACCGTCAGCGCGAGCACTTTAAACGGGGATTCACGCCGGGGCTGACCGACTCGTACCTGATTTTCGAAAACTGCTTCGTGCCCTGGGAAAGGGTCTTCCTGGCGGGCGAGCACCTCTATGGCGGCGTGCTGGCTCTGCTGTTCGCCCTGTTCCACCGCCATTCCTACTCCGGCTGCAAGCCCGCCATCGGCGATGTCATCCTGGGCACCGCGGCCCTGGCCGCCGAGTGCAACAACGTCCATAAGGAATCTCATGTCCGTGAGAAGCTCGCCGAACTGATCATGACGATTGAACTCGGCTACGCGGCGGGCTACACGGCTTCGGATCTGGGCAAACCGGAAGTTTACATTCCCGGGATGGGCTTTGTACCGTTTGGCCCCGGCTCCTACATTCCGCATTCCATTTACTGCAATGTCGGCCGCTGTCTGTCGGGCGAAGCGGTCTGGCGCGAGGCGGAGATTCTCTGCGACATCGCGGGCGGCGTCGTGGCGACGTTCCCGCACGAAAAGGATTTCGTCAATCCGGATGTCGGTCCGGCGCTTCTGAAATATACGAAGCGCAATCCGAAGATGTCGGCCGAGGACCAGGCGCAGTTCTGGCGCTACCTGGGCGATTCGATGTGTTCGGCCACCGGCGGTATCGCCAACATCGGCAACTACCACGGCGGCGGCTCTCCGATCATGGAGCAGATTGCCATCACGACGCAGTACGACATCGAGTCCCGCAAGAAGCTGGTGAAGTACATCGCCGGCATGAGCGGCGGCGATCGCGAAGCCCTGGCGCCGAAAGCCAAGAAATAAAACAGATTCACCAAAAGGGGCCTGACGGCTCAGGTCCCCTTTTATAATCATTTTTAAAAGAAAGGATGACGCCATGAGAACCAAGCAGGATTATATTAACGGTCTTTCCAAAATGAAGAGGAACATTTATTTTGACGGCCAGTTGATCGACCGCACCGACGAGCTGCAGATGGACTGCCTCAATACCATCGGCACGACCTATGACGAGGCCGCCAAGCCGGAGAACGAAACGCTGATGACGGCCA
>DAOTJI010000045.1:9890-20838 GCA_035448625.1 Smithellaceae bacterium
AGGTCAGGCCGGGCGAGACCAATTACCACGAGAACTTCAAGAAATGGCTGACCCGCTTTCAGACCGAGGACCTGGTCGGATGCTGCGCCCAGACGGACACCAAAGGCGACCGCATGCTGCGCCCCGCGGACCAGCCCAACCCCGGTGCCTATGTGCGCATCAAGGAACGCCTGAAGGACGGCATCGTGGTCGAAGGCTGCAAGCTTCATATTTCCGAAGCGTCCGTGGCGGATGAAGTGCTGGTTGTTCCCACCCGCGCGCTGCGCAAGGAAGACCAGGACTATGCCGTCGCCTTTGCCGTACCGGGAGACTGGGATGGTTTGACGCAGGTGACAACCATCCACAACCTGCGTCCCCGCGAGCATTACAAACGGGGTTTTGTGCCGGGTGCGACGGACTCCTACATGATCTTCGACAACTGTTTTGTCCCGTGGGAAAGAGTTTTCCTGGCCGGTGAGTATCAGCACGGCGGCGCCTGCGCGCTTCTGTTTGCCCTGTTCCACCGCCATTCCTACTCGGGCTGCAAACCGGCCATCGGTGATGTTCTTCTGGGAACGGCCGCTCTGGCTGCGGAAGTAAATAATATTCACAAAGAATCCCATGTCCGGGAAAAACTCGCCGAGATCATTATGGTGATCGAACTGGGCTACGCCGCGGGTTACACGGCTTCGGATCTGGGCAAACCGGAAGTCTATGTTCCCGGCGTTGGCTTCGTTCCTTATGGTCCCGGTTCCTACATTCCGCATTCCATTTACTGCAATGTCGGCCGGTGTCTGTCGGGCGAAGCGGTCTGGCGCGAGGCGGAGATTCTGTGCGACATTTCCGGCGGCGTCACGGCGACCTTCCCGCACGAAAAGGATTTCGTCAATCCGAAGGTCGGTCCGGCGCTTTTGAAATACACGAAGCGCAATCCGAAAATGTCTCCGGAAGATCAGGCGCAGTTCTGGCGCTACCTTGGCGATCATCTGTGTTCGGCCACCGGCGGCATCATGAACGTCGGCAACTACCACGGCGGCGGCTCTCCGATCATGGAGCAGATTGCCATCACGACGCAGTACGACATCGAGTCCCGCAAGAAGCTGGTGAAATACATCGCCGGCATGAGCGGCGGCGATCGCGAAGCCCTGGCCCCCAAACCGGGTAAATAACCGTCTGGCATGCGGGGGTCCCCTGCGGGTGCGGCTCCGTGCCGTTCTCCGCAGGAGGACGCCCCGTGTTTTCCTGATCCAATGGAGTTGTCAATTTCCGGTACATCATTTCAGCCGTATCCAACAACACGAATGAAGGAGTGCTTGCCATGTTTGAACTTTCCCAGTTTTCATTGAAGGATAAAGTGGCCATTGTTACCGGCGGCAGCCGCGGCATCGGCCAGGCCATTGCCTACGGCTTTGCCAAGGCCGGGGCCAAGGTGGTTATAACCAGCCGAAAGGCGCAGGATCTGGAAGCTACCGCCTGCGAAATGACGGCCATCGGCTGCGAGGTGCTGGTGGTGCCGGCGCATCTCGGCAAAATCAGCGAAGCGCAGCGGGTGACGGACACCGTTCTTGAGAAATTCGGACGAATCGACATTCTGGTCAACAACGCAGGCGCCAGCCCCGCCATGGCCTCCGTGCTCGACACGGACGAGCGCCTCTGGGACACCATCATGAACTTGAACCTGAAGGGCGTTTACTTCATGAGCCAGGCGGCGGCCCGGGTCATGAAAAAGCAGGGCGGCGGTAAAATCATCAATGTGGCATCCATCGACGGATTTAACCCGGAACCATTTGTCAGTGTCTATTCCATTTCCAAGGCGGGTGTACGGATGGTCACCCGGAGCTTTGCCATGGAGCTGGCGCGGGACAACATCCAGGTCAACGCCATCTGTCCCGGACCCATCAGCACCAAGATGATGAATTCCCACTGGGCGCACCTGCCGCCGGAAGAAGCGAAAAAGCAGAAAGATGAGCTGTGCAAGCATCTGCCGACCTGCCGGATCGGCGAGCCGGATGAAATTGCCGGCGCGGCGATTTACCTGGCTTCCGATGCGTCCAGCTATACGACGGGAACGGAAATCGTTATTGACGGCGGTTTGCTGTTGGGCGCACATCTTTCCTGATCGGCCGGGCGGCCGATCGCACAAAAGCCTCTGTCCTTACGCGCATGCCGGCGGGGGCAGAGGCCTTAAACGACCCATATCCTCCGCAGGCCCTCTTTGAACAAAGGAGATGATTTATGAAGACCCTTGAGCATTTGTTGACCCCGATCACCATCCGTTCGCTTACGATTCCCAACCGGCTGGTGATGCCCCCCATGGGAACAGCCCTCGGCAATGACGACAGCACCGTCAGTGAAGCGAACCTGGCCTATATCCGGCGCAGGGCCGAGGGCGGCGCCGGACTCATCATTACGGAGATCACGGAGGTGCATCCTCTGGGGTCGGCTTCCCCGCGATGCATCGGCGTCTGGGATGACCGGTTCATTCCCGGCCTGAGCAGGCTTGCCGATGTCGTGCATGCCCAGGGAAGCAAAATTGCCATGCAGCTTCACCATACGGGCCGCGAGAATTATCTCCTGCAGAAGAAAAACAAAGCGGTCGGGCCTTCGGCCATCCCCAGTTATGTCTTCGGTTTTCTCGGAACCCCGCGCGAGATGACGCTGGCCGAAGTCGAGGAAACCATTGTCGCTTTCGGCAGCGCGGCGCTCAGGGCCCGCAAGGCGGGATTTGACGCCGTCGAACTTCACGGAGCGCACGGCTATCTCCTGATGCAGTTTCTTTCGGCGCTCAGCAATCAGCGCAAGGATCAGTACGGCGGCGATTTCCGCGGGCGGTCCCGCTTTATGGTCGAATGCCTCAAAGAAGTCCGCCGTCAGGTCGGTCCGGATTTCCCCGTTTCCATCCGAATCTCCGGCGAGGAGTGCATCAAAAACGGCTACACGCTCTCCGACATGGAGACCATCATTCCCGATCTGGTGAGCGCCGGTGCGGACCTCATCAATGTTTCCTTCGGCACGCACGGTAGTCCGGCCGTGAACATCGATACGCCGAATCCGAGCGCGCCGGTGGAATACGCCCCCGGCTTCAAGTCCCATCTGGCGCGCAGGGTGAAGGAGATCGGGGGCGTTCCGGTGATTTCCGTCGGGCGTTACACGGATCCCTTTTTCATGGATGAAGTCATCGCCCGCGGTGACGCGGATATGATCGCCGTGGCGCGCCAGCATCTGGCCGATCCGGATTTTCTCAAAAACGCTCTGGCCGGTCATCCCGAAGATACCCTGGAATGTCTGGCCTGCAATCAGGGGTGCATTGAGCGCCTTTCTTTGGAGGCGCTGCCGATTCGCTGTGCCATCAATCCGCAGACCGGCCAGGAGCTGATCTACCCGGCAGGTCCGGCGGCCGTCCGCCGCAGCGTCTGGGTGGTCGGCGGCGGGCCGGCCGGACTGACCGCCGCTTTTGAGGCCGCACGCCTCGGTCATCAGGTAACCCTCTTCGAGCAGGAAAGCCAGACGGGCGGAAATGTCCGCTATGCCGCAAAAGCGCCGCACAAAGAGGTGTACGGACGGTATATCCAGACTCTTACCGCAAAATGCAAAAAGAAAGGCGTGGAGATCAAGACCGGCACGGAAGTCACCGAGGCGATGATTGAGGCGGGCAAGCCCGATGTCGTCATTCTGGCGATCGGCGCCGGAAAAGCCGCCTGCCCGGCCGAGGGCGTCGATGCATCCGTGGTTTGTGACGCCTGGCAGATTCTGGACGGAACCCGAAAGCCGCAGGAACCGGTTGTTGTGATCGGCGGCGGGCTGGTGGGGATGGAAACCGCTGATTTTCTCAGGGAGAAAGGCATCCGAAACATCACCATCGTAGAGATGCTGCCTGCCTCACCCGTTCTGGCGCTGGCGGCGCACGGCTACATGCTGCACAAGCGCCTTCGTGCCGCCGGGATTGCCCTGATGCTGGGAACCCGGGTGAAAAAAATAGAAGAAAAGGCGGTGGTCGTCGAGGTCAAGGGAGAGGAAAAGAGACTGGAACCGGTAGCGCAGGTGATTGTGGCCATCGGCGTAACGCCCAGAACCGCGCTCCGGGATATGCTGGCGAAAAAAGGTATCCGTCATTTTGTCGTCGGGGACGCCTCCGCTCCGCGAAGGATCATTGAAGCGACGACGGAGGGGGCGAAAGCGGCCTGGGACATATAAAACAGACTGAAGACCGAAGGCTGAAGGAAAGACGAAAGACCAGGGTCTGATCAATGAGCGCGAAGCACCCCGCAAACCGACCCGACCGTCTTCAGTCTCATACCCTCAACGAAAAGGAGGCGTGAATGGATTTGCGTGAGCGTTACATCGAAACCAACGGCATCAAGCTGCATGTCATGGAATCCGGACCGTCCGACGGCCCGATGGTTCTGTTTCTCCACGGCTTTCCGGAATTCTGGTATGCCTGGCGCAAGCAAATCGGATATTTTGCCGATCGGGGATACCTGGTGGTTGCGCCCGATCAGCGCGGCTACAATTTGAGCGACAAGCCGGCGGGTGTGGCGGCCTATAAAATTGATGAACTGGCGAAGGACATCATCGGTCTCATCAACGCCTACGGACGAAAACAGATTCTGCTGGTCGGCCACGACTGGGGAGCCTCCGTGTCCTGGTGGGTCGCGCTGAAATATCCCGACCGCATTCAAAAGCTCGCCATTTTGAATGTTCCCCATCCCAAGGTCATGGCCAGAAATCTGTTTACCAATCAGCGGCAAATGGAGAAAAGCTGGTACATCTTTTATTTTCAACTGCCCGGCGCGGTGGAGAAATTCGCCTCCGCCAATCACTATGCCTGGCCGGTGCAGCTTCTGGCAACCACCAGCCGTCCCGGCGCCTTTACGCCCGAAGAACTGGAAGAGTACCGAAAGGCGTTCGCCCGGCCGGGCGCTTTTTCCTCGATGGTCAACTGGTACCGGGCCATGATTCAGACGCAGCAGGAGCCGCCGCAAAGCTTCGACGTGGTGATGCCCATGATTTTGCTGTGGGGAGAGGATGATGTCGCCATGCTTGCGGAAATGGCCGATCAGAGCATGGCCTATTGCAAGCAGGGCAGGCTCGTGAAATTTCCCGGCGTTTCGCACTGGATTCAGCATGAGGAAGCGGAGCGGGTCAATGCGCTGATTGAAGAATTGTTCATTGCGTGAGAGCGGCCCCGGGAGATCTTCCGGAGGCGGCCGATCACGGCACATCACAAGGAGGAAAGGCATGAAAAAAGGAGCGGTGATTCTGGTTGCAGGGTTGGTCATTTTGTTGATGTCGGGTTCGGCGCTGGCGCAGGCCAAAAGCCCCGCCATGATCCGGACGGCTTATTCCGTGATGGACGCAAACGGCGACGGAGTCGTCACCGTTACGGAGCACGCAGCCTTCTGGCAGGGACGGTTCAAGGAAATCGACGCCGACAACGACGGCAAGCTGACGGCGGCTGAATTCACCGCCGCGGAAAAGCGGTTTTTCGGCGACATGGACGCCGACGATGACGGCGTGCTGCTCGCCAAGGAATATGTCGCCTACTGGTGCGGGCCCAAGGCCCTCACCCTCGCCAAAAGCAAGCCCAAGGCCAAGTCGAAGAAAAGGCTGGACGCCAATAAAAACGGTAAAATCGGCGACGACGAATGCGTTGCGTTCTGGATGGCGGAATTTTATGATATCGACGCCAATCATGACGGCAAAGTGACCTCCGAAGAATATATGGCTGCCGTGACGGCCGCTTTCAAGGAAATCGACCGGGACCGCAACGGCTGGCTCTCTATGGAAGAGCACACGTACTTCATTTCGGGCCGGGCCGGAACCGCGAAGAAATAAGTATGGATAAATTACAACGAGTGTTGTATGAACTTGACGCGGGGTGTTGAGTGTGATAGCGCCCTCCCGGCAAGCCCAAAGCGCCGCAGGGCTGCCTGAAGCTCAGGTTATATCAGGAAAGACGAGAACATCGTTTTTAAAAAAATGATCAACGAACAAGGAGGATTTTTTATGAGCAGAGAAGTTGTGTTTGTAGATGGGATGAGAACAGCGTTCGGGACCCTGGGGAAGACCCTGAGCGGCATCCTGGGTGAAGAACTGGCCGGCATGTGCATCAAAGGGCTTGTGGAAAGATCAAAGATTCTTGAAAAAGGCGGAGTGGTCGATTGCTGCTTCATGGGGTCGGCCATCGGACCGCTCACCGCCATCAATGGCGCCCGCTGGCCTACGCTGGCGGCCGGTCTTCCCGAAACCACCTCCGCTTCCTATGTGGAGATGCAGTGCGGTTCGGCGATCGACTCGATCAACCACGCCGCATGGAAAATTCTGGCCGGACAGGCCGACGTCATCATCGCCGGCGGCTACGAATCCTACAGCAGCGCCCCGGCCCGCTTTCCGATGAATACACCGCCCTTCCGCATGATTCCCCCGTTGCCCGTCATGCCTTCGCTCGCGCCTTCCCGCGACCCTGCGACCATGAACATGGGCCTCACCGCGGAAGCGCTTCAGAAAATGTACAACATTCCGCGCCAGGCGCAGGATGAATTCTCCTACCGCAGCCAGATGAGAACCAAAAAAGCGATCGAGTCCGGCTTCTGCGCGCGCGACATCGTTCCGATCACGGTTCCCCAGGGCAAGAAGCCGCCGCTGGAATTCAAGGTCGACGAATTTCCGCGCTTCGACACGACGATGGAAGGGTTGGCCAAGCTTCCTCCCGCGTTTACGAAAGACGGAACCGTCACCGCCGGCAACGCCTCCGGACGCAACGACGGCGCGGCATTCGTGCTGATGATGACCAAAGAAAAAGCCGAACAGCTGGGCTATAAGCCTTGGGCCAAATGGCTGGCCGGCGGCGACGTCGGCGTCGATCCCAAGATCATGGGGATCGCACCCGCCTACGCCGTGCCCCAGGCGCTGAAACGCGCCGGCCTGAAGATGAGCCAGTTGGATGTCATGGAATGCAACGAAGCCTTCGCCGTGCAGAACCTGGCGGTCGCCGCGGAGCTGGAGAAGCAGACCGGCGAAAAAGTCGACTGGGAAAAATGGAATCCCAACGGCGGTGCCATTTCCTACGGCCATCCCAACGGCGCTTCCGGAGCGAGGATCGGCATTTTCACGATGCGCCAGCTCATGGACAAGGGCGGCAAATACGGCTGCTTCAGCTCCTGCTGCGGCGGGGGGTTGGGCGTGGCCTGCGTGGTCGAAAATCTGACTCTCTAAGCGGTTTTGCTTCAAGAAAATCAATGGACGGGTGCAATGAATCTCCGGGGCTGAGAGGCTCCGGAGATTTTTCACGAAATCCCGGGGCCCGCGCTTCAAGGGCCTTTTGCCTTTCAAGTAAACGAAGGAGTGCATGATGGCAGAAAAATTTATCAGTGACCGGAACTTGCGATTCCTGCTGTACGAAGTCAATGATGTGGAATCCCTTTTGAAATATCCCCGCTTTGCCGATCACAGCCGGGAAGTCTTCGATATGATTTTGGATACGGCGATGCGCATGGGGAAAGACCTCTTCAAGCCTCTGTTCGAAGAAATGGACCGCAAGGCGCCGGAATATGTCAATGGCGAAGTCAAAGTTCATCCCAAGGTCCGCGAAATCATGCGCGCGGCGGGCGACGGCGGCTGGATCGCGGCGCCGTTCCCTTATGAGCTGGGCGGTCAGCAGCTGCCTTTTACGATTGGCGTGATGCTGCCGACGGCGATTTTCGGCGCGGCCAACTATTCCGCCGCCGTTTATCACGGTCTGACGCACGGCGCGGCGGGCCTGATCGCTTCCTACGGTACGCAGGAAATGAAGGATACATATCTGCCCAGGATGATCGCGGGGGAATGGCAGGGCACGATGGCGCTCACCGAACCGCAGGCCGGTTCTTCGTTGACCGACCTGACCACCACGGCGACACCGACCGATCAGGGCTATTACAAAATCAAGGGCCAAAAGCTGTTCATCTCCGCCGGCGACCATGACGGATGCGACAATGTGATTCACCTGGCCCTGGTCCGTCTCAAGGATGCGCCTCCCGGCATCAAGGGCATTTCGCTTTTTATCATTCCCAAGAAGCGCATCAAGGACGACGGCTCGCTCGAACCCAACGACGTCAACTGCGCGGGTATTTACCACAAGCTCGGCTACCGGGGCTCCCCCATCACCCAGCTCGCCTTCGGCGAAAACGACGACTGCCGCGGGTGGCTGGTCGGCGAAGCCAACAAGGGCCTGGGCTACATGTTCCAGATGATGAACGGCGCCCGCATTGATGTGGGTCTGGGCGCCGCCTGTATTTCATCCGCAGCCTATTACGCTTCCCTGGAATACGCGAAGGAAAGGCCGCAGGGACGGAAACTGACCTCCAAGGATCCGCTGTCGCCGCAGATACCGATCATCGAGCACGCGGACATCCGGCGCATGCTTCTGTTCCAGAAAGCCGTCGTGGAAGGGTCGCTGTCGCTGCTGTTCCAGTGCGGCATTTACGAAGATCTGGAGCATGTCACCGAAGGCGAGGAGCGCGAAAACTACAACCTGCTCTTGGAGCTGCTCACGCCGGTCGCCAAGACGTATCCGTCGGAAATGGGCATCCTGTCCTGTTCAGCGGGCCTGCAGATTCTGGGCGGCTACGGTTTCTGTGAGGAGTTTCCCCTCGAGCAGCTCTACCGAGACGTGCGCATCCACCCGATCCATGAAGGGACTACGGGCATCCAGGGCATGGATCTTCTGGGCCGCAAAATGATGATGAAAAAAGGAAAGGCTGCCCAGTTGTATCTGGCGGAAGTGCGAAAAGCCATTCAGGAATCCCAAAGCGACGCCGAATTGAAGCCGTTTGCCGACAAGCTGACCGAAGCCGTCGCGCTTCTGGAAAAAGTGACGATGCATCAGTTCGGCATCGCCGCCAAGCAGGGCCCGGAGATGTTCCTGGCCGACGCCACGATCTATCTGGAATTCTTCGGCATCATCGCAATCGCCTGGCAGTGGCTGCGGCAGGCCGCGGCGGCCAAAAAAGCGCTGGCCGAAGGGCCCGGCGAAGCGGACACGAATTTCTACCAGGGTAAGCTAGCCGCTTTCCGTTATTTCTTCGGCTATGAGCTGCCCAAGATTCAGGGGCTGTCCGACCGTCTGCTCAACAGCGACGGCCTGACCGTAACCATGAAAAACGAGTACTTTGAAGATTAAAACGCTTTATGGTTCAGGAGCAAGACAGGTTAAGGACCGCCCGGGGCTGCGCTCCGGGCGGCTTAAATTGCGCTTGACAGTCCGAAATAATTACGTTAAAGACTGCGACCTTAAATAATGGATGAAGGGGAGGAGAACCTTTTGGCAACACACAAATCAGCAGAAAAACGCGATCGTCAGGCCAAGGCCCGTCGCGCGCGCAATATCGCAGCCAAGTCCGCAATCAAGACCAAAGTAAAAGCGGTAATCGCGGCCGTGGAAGGCAAAAACAAGGAAAACTCGGAAAAAGCATTGAAAGAAGCCGTTCCTGCCGTGGCGAAAGCCGCTTCCAAGGGCCTGATCCACAAGAAAAACGCCTCCCGGAAAATTTCCCGCTTAACCAAAAAAGTCAACGCTCTTCAATCATAATTCTTGCCGGTGTCGGCATCGCCCGCGGCGATGCCGACACCTTATTTTCCAACAACCCTGTTTCAAGGGTCTTTTGCGGGGCGTTGTTTACCCCTTTTTGCCGATCAGATCGATAACGGTGATCTCCGGCGGGGCGAAAATGCGCACGGGCGGTCCCCAGGTGCCTGTGCCGCGGCTGACGTACAGAAGCTTGTTTTCCGCCAGGGTATGCAAACCATATATTCTCGGGAAATAAAGTTTGACGATAAAGCCGAAGGGGAAAAGCTGGCCGCCGTGCGTGTGGCCGGAAAGCTGCAAGTTGAAATTGGCCGTCTCCCGAATATGCGGCTGGTGCTTCAAAAGCAGAACAAATCCGCTTTGCTTGTCGGCCAGCGCCTTCAGAAATGCCGTGCTTTTGGGCGTGGAGCCGGGTTTCCGGCCGGTGATGTCGTCTTCGCCGAAAATCGTAATTCCCGCCGCCTGCGTCACGTCGTCCCGCAGAATCTGAAAACCGGCGGCTTCGGTAAATTCAATGGAACGCGAAATGCCCGCGTAATATTCATGATTGCCCGGAACGGCAAATTTCCCGGCAGGCGCCGGGATTGCGGCAAAACGTCCGGCATCCGACATGATGTTGTCCAGCTCGCCGTCGAGCAAATCACCTGTGGAAACCAGAATATCTGGTTCGGCATCACGGATTTTCTCCAGTACGGGCGTGAGGCGGTCGTTGCGGATAATGATGCCTACATGGACGTCGGAGATCTGAACGATGCGAAGCTTACCCTCCCCGGGGAGAACCTGCTGCACGGGAATTTGCAGGGTCTTGACCCGGACGCGCCGCGCATCGATGCAGCCGTAAACCACCAAACCGGCGGACAGAAGCACGGACAGGCCGAATGTGACGGCTTTCAGCGTCAGGGTGGCGGTTTCCGGGACGATCAGCTGGTGCAGGAGGCGGACCAGCTCGAGGGAGACGCTCAAAAAGAAAAATAGAAAGACAAACGCCATCCAGATATAGCCCACACAGGCTACTAAACGAGCAATCTGCTCGCAGTGAAGCGATTCCAGCGTTCGGACAACGACCGGCGCAAGGATCAGGAAAATGAGAAGAACCAGCAGCAGAACCTGCAGCGGACCGGAGAAATGGAGAACGCTTCGGGCGCGGAAAAAGAAATAAAAATTAATCCCGCTATACAGGCACAAAAAGGTTAAAAGAAAGAGAATCATCCTGATTTCCATAGTCGGCTGCTGTTCGGTTGAAAACTAGAGGAAAACAAAGCGAAAGTCAATCATTAAGGCGGATCGGCCCCCGGGCGCAGATTGAGGTTGACAAGGGAAACCCCTTCATATAAATACGACTTCTCTTCAAGGCAGGCCGATGTAGCTCAGCTGGTAGAGCAACTGATTCGTAATCAGTAGGTC
>DAOTJI010000046.1:0-20493 GCA_035448625.1 Smithellaceae bacterium
CGAGCCATTCTTTGATCTGGAACATGATGTCCCGCGTCTGATACAACCAATTACTGTGAGCCATACTGAATTCCTCCTGTTGAAATTTAAAGGCTATTTCCCCTTGAATACCGCGGCGCGCCGCTCGATGAAAGATGAGAGACCTTCCCTCATATCTTCACTTTTCATCACTTCTTCCATAGCCGGATAAATCAATCCCTTGGCGGTTTCTTCTCCCTCAAGCGCAGCCAGACGGCTTAATTTCAAAGCATGCGCAACGCCCAGCGGAGCCGCAGCGGCCACACGCCTGGCGATCGCCAGCGCGCGGTCGAACTGCTCGCCCGGCTGGACAAGCTCCTGAACCAGCCCCAGACGGTATGCCTCCGGCCCGCTCATTTCATCGCCCGTCAGCATGTAGCGCATGGCGTTTGCCCAGCCGATTTCCTTCGTCAGCCTGAGCGTCGCCCCGGCGCCGGGAAAAAATCCGCGCTTCACCTCCAGCATGCCGAAGCGTGTGTCGGTGGCGGCGACCCGGATGTCCGTGTTGAGCATCATTTCAAAGCCCCAGGTGTAGCAATAGCCATGAACAGCCAGAACAATGGGCTTCGCGCAGCGCTTGTCGCTCATCATGTAAAAGGGATCAATTTCGTTTTCCGCGACAAAAGGAAAGCCCTTGCCCGCGTCAAACGTGCCGGCCCAGTCGGTCAACTCCAAACCGGAAGTAAAATGAGGGCCAACGGCATACACAAGGCCGACGCGGGCCTCGGGATCGGCATCGAGCTTGAAGTAGGCCCGGCCCAGCTCGTGATACATTTCCTGTGTCATGGCATTGTATTTTTTCGGCCGGTCGATTTCGATGAACTGGATATGTTCGTCGGTTTTGACGTTGATCGCCATCGGGTGATTCCTCGAACAATTTTTACTGGCGGGGAGTATATGGAAAGGGACTGCCTGTGTCAACGGAATAATCCAATCGCAGCGTTTCTTTCCGGAGAAGGGGCCGCGCCCGTCGGCGTTCCCCGAAAGCCCTCTTTTTTTACCGAACGTTACCGGTCGGCCAGCAGGTCGTAAACGATTTGGGCGGCATCGCGGACGCAGGGGCGGCAGATGAGATGGAGGCATTGCTTGTCTTTGAAATACGACTGCCCTTCCGGAGTGGTCAGGTCGCATCCGTTGAGCAATTCCCGACAACGGCAGGAACCGTGTTTCGCAGAAAAACGGTCGATCAACTCGCGGATTTTGGCATAAGCGGCATCCGTTTGCTCCCGCCCCTCTTTTTCCCCCCTGCCGTATTGTAATCCGAGAACCATGATCCCGCCGGTCACGGCGCCGCAGATTTCTCCCTTGCGGCCCATGCCGCCGCCAAACCCACAGGCTATCTTCAAGGCGGTGTTCGCCCCCAGACCCAGATCTTCGCAGAAGGAATACAAAACCGACTGGGCGCAATTATATCCTTCCACAAATTTGGCGTCGGCCGTTTCAGAACGAGGGTTCATATCTTATCCCTTTCGATCATTTTTCATTTTTGAATTGTGTATCGCATGTCATTGGGCCTGCGCGTTTAAAATAACATTTTTACTTTAATATTCAAGACATTATTAGCCCATCGCCTATTTTTTACCATCCACGACCCACGATAAACCATTCACTTTTTGCTTCCATTGGCCATGAGCTGCGGGCGTTTTACCATTTCTCTCGTCACTCATTGCTCATTGCTCTTCACTTTCTCCAATCTCTCTTGACAAATCCTGATAGGGTTGCATACGACAACCCGGTTGCTGAATCCTCTTCTCGTAAAAGGCCTTTTAACCAAGGAAAAATCCGCATCCGATTCCAGAGCCTTCCGGTTGATCCTCACGAAGAGCGGCAGGGACACCCATCGCCAGGTTCAGATCTGCCTGGAGGTCTGTCCCCACAATGTCTTTCGCCCAAACGGAAAGTCCGTCATCGTGAACGACCGGAATGCCTGTATGGAATGCGGCGCATGCAGCCGGAACCGTCCGGCCGGCGCACTCAGCGTTCAATCGGGAGTCGGCTGCGCGGCTGCCGTCATCAAGAGCCTTCTGGGACGAAACGGCGGCGGACCGCAGACGGATCAGAAAGGCCGGGCAACGGGCGGTTGTTGCTCGTAAATCTTATCCTATCCTATCAATATGACAAGCATTCTATTAAAAGGTTGACTTTGACCGCCCTTTCCTATAAGAGAACTCCGGTCTTCCCGAAACGACCTCTAAAATACTATGGACTCCGGATACTCGCCATATCGTTTAGAGCCTGTCTTCCATAACCATCATCGGGGAGCTATGCCCCCCGAACACTTCTGCCGCACAAAAAATCATACCCGCCACACCGGGGGTAAAGGAGGAAATAGATCATGACCAACAGCAGTGCAAAAGAAAACAGGGTGCCGGTGCTCGGCATCAACAGTCTGGGACGAATCGGTAAACTGACTCTGTGGCACCATGTCAACCGAAAGTACTTCAAGGAAATCATCGTCAACCAGGGCCGGGACATCGGCATGGGAATGGAAACCATCGCCCGCCTGATTGAAGCCGACGCGACCTACGGGCTGCTCCACCGGTTTCTGTACGGCATCAAAGCCCAGCCGTGCATTCAGATTACAGACGATAAAAACGGCAAGATGCTCATCGACGGCGTGCCGGTGACGGTTTTGCGGGAACAGCGCAACCCCCTGAACATCCCGTGGCGCCAGTACGGGGCGGATATCGTCGTGGACTGCAGCGGCAGTTTCAAAGATCCCACCGTTCCCGTGGATGACAAAAAGGGCTCCATCCGGGGTCATCTGAACGGCGGCGCGAAAGTGGTCATTCATTCCGCACCCTTCAAGATCAAAAACAAGGCGCTTTCGACGCCGGACGACACCACCACGCTGATTTACGGCATCAACCACACGGCGTTCAACCCCAAGAAGCACCTTCTGATTTCCGCCGCGTCCTGCACCACGACGGGGCTTGCGCACATGGTCAAACCGCTTCTGGACAACGAGGAAACCAGCACCATTCTGACGGCGTCCATGTCCACGATTCACGCCGTGACCAACACGCAGAGTGTTCTGGACAAACTGCCCAAAGCGGGCGAAAAAGACATCCGCAAAACGCGCAGCATCCTGAACAATATCATTCTGACTTCGACCGGCGCCGCCAAGGCCCTGGCCGAAGTCATTCCGGAAGTCAAAAACATCGGCTTCATGGGCGATTCCATACGGGTCCCGACCAACACCCTTTCGCTCATCGTGCTCAACGCGACGTTCCAGGCCCGGAACAACGACAAGGCGGCCGCGGCCGGCCTCGACACCAAAAAGCTCAATGATATTTATGAGAAGGCCGCCAAGGACAGTCCGCTTGTCCGGTTCACCATGCAGCAGAATGTCTCCACCGATCTGATCGGCGAAGACGCGGCGGTCATTATCGAAGGGCAGTTCAATCACACCCGGACGGCGTTCATCCCGGTGGACCTTTCCCACATTCCGAACCTTCCGGCGGACCTCGTCAGGAGCCTTGGAGAAAAAATGCTTCAGGTTCCCGTGGTCCATGCCAAGATTTTCGGCTGGTACGACAACGAATACGGCAGCTACACCAACCGGATGGGAGACCTGACCGTCTATATTCACAAAAATATTCAGTAAGCGCCATTGAACGGGAGCGGGCAGACGCCCGCTCCCCGCTGATTCAAAGCCGGATCCTTCGTTTTTTGCAATTGGTTTAAAGCGACGGCTCTTTGCCCCGAACAAGGCAACGGCGAAGACGCGCAGAGCCCTACAGCGTAAGAGTGTTGCCGGGAGCCGATTCCAGCTCATGCTTTCCGAGATACAAGGTGCCGCTCCAGCCGTCAATGCCGATAAAATCGCCGCTTTGGATGGTTCGGCCCTCCAGCGTCGCATAGCCTTCCATTTCGTAAACCTTCAGCTTGCTGAGCCCCACCACTCCGACTTTGCCCAGTTGCGGAATCGTTACGGCGGCATGGGAAGTCGCACCACCCTTGGCGGTGAGCAGTCCCTCCACCTGGAGAAGGACGCCGACGTCATCGGGAACCGTATCGGGACGCACCAGAATGAGCGGCGTTTGAGGCTCCGCGGCGCGAAACCGCTGGATGTCCTTCTCGGAATAAACGGCACGGCCGCAAAGGGCGCCTCCGCTCACGCCGATTCCCGTCCCCAGCATGGAGGCGTTCAGGAGGTCCGTCTCCCGGAAGCGGCGCAGGCTTTTGGCCTTGGTCTGATCCATGTCCCGCGTCTGCAGCAGAAACAGTTGTTCTTTTTCCGGACCTTCAAAAGTGAATTCAATTTCCTGGTGGTTCAGGCCTTTTTCGTAAATCAGCGTTTCCGCGATTTTGACCAGTTCGGCATAGATGGCCGGAAAGTCGGCCTCCAGGGAAATGCCTGTGGTTCGCTGTTCCGCGATCCGCTGCCGCTCGGAAATGGGATACGTTTCAACGAGCCCCGAAACAATGTCGTCCCCCTGAACGCCGAAGATGAAATCCCCGTAAAGGGCCACGTCGGATGAGGCGCTTTTCGGATCGCGCGTAAAAATCACGCCGGAACCGGACCGTTCATGGAGGTTGCCGAAAACCATCGCCTGCACGATCACGGCGGTTCCCCATGCGTCGGACAAGTGCATCTGGTGGCGGTAGATGCGCGCCTGCTCGGCGTACCAGGAATCAAAAACCTTCAAAACCGCGTGGCGAAGCTGGCGGAGCGGATGATCCGACAACGGAATGCCGCTGTCCAGGATTCCCTCCCGGTAGGCCAGCGCGATCTGTTTCATCCGCTCGGGCGGAAACTGAATTTTTCTCTGCACGCCGTGCTTCTGCTTGAATCCGTCCATGATGGCATCAAAGAAATCCCGGCTCAACCCCTGGAACATTCCCCAGGTCTGAAGAAAACGGCGGTAGGAATCCCAGGCCGCCCACTGGAAATCCTTTCTGGCGCTCAGTTTCTCGGCAATCTCAGCGTTGATGCCGACGTTTAAAAACGAGCGCATCATGCCGGGCAGGGAAACCGTCGCGCCGCTGCGCACCGACAAAAGGAGCGGATGATCCGGGTCTCCGAAGCGGCGGCCGGTTCTGCGTTCCAGCGCAGCAATTTCCCGGTTGACCCGCCGCGCCAGGTCCCGGAAAATGTATTTGTACCCGTAGACCGCGTCAAATCCCCGGAACACTTCCGTGGTGATGATGAAGCCCGGCGGCACCTGGAACCCCAGAGAAACCAGCTTCTTCAGAAAATAGCCTTTGTTGCCCAGCAGGATCTGGTTGTCCATTTTCGGATTCCTGCCGTAGAGCGGCGACACGGTAAGCTCCGGGTTGTAATCCATCAGGAGGTTGATGATCCTCTTGTTGTCCTTGAACTTTTCCAGCTCCGCGTTGAGCGTTTTGATGACCGTATGGACAAAATTGTCCAGCACCTGTAGTCCGAAGGCGGACGAAATCACGGCGCGGAGAAAATTCTCCGATTGCTGATAGACGAATTCATTCGGACGGGTCTCGCCTGCCCCGCCGCCGGCCTGATCCGCCCGCGCCTGAAGCTGCCGGAGAATCACCGGCAAATTGACGCTGTGCGCGTCGATATAGTAGTCGCGGATGACGTCCTGAATACCCCTGGAGATGAACCGGAAAATATCCAGGTACTGCTCCATGGAAAACTGCTTGACGGGCAGGGCGCTGGTGATGAACCGCACCTTGGCCACCAGTCCTTCCGTGGAGATCCCCTCCAGATCCAGCGCGGTCAGATAGGTCCACAGATAGGTATGAATCCGGATAATGGTGCGCTTGGTGATGAACTGCAGGTTCAGGGACTGAATCAGCTCTTCAAACAGCATTCCCGCAAGGCTTTCCAGGCGCAGGGAAAGTCCCAGCGCATCGAATTTTTCCTCGTGGTAGGTCCCGTACATGGACGGAATGCCCGCGGCAATGTGCCTTTTGTAGTAGATGTTTTCAAATGACCGGGTTTTCTTCCCGGAAAGAATGCGCGCCTTGAGCGAACCGAGGCATTTCAGGATGAGCGTCAGGCTCCGGTAATGGTGCCTCTCGGCCAGCGATCGTTTCAGCGACAAAAGGTCCTGCGCGGTAAAGACGCCGGCGGTTTCCAGATCGCTCAACAGATCGTGATAACGGGGATGATATTTCTTGTAGATCAACTGATAGATGCGGATCATCAGCGACGAGCGCTCCCGGTCCGTGTCGGAAATATTCTGAATCCGGGAAATTTCCCCGGCAATTTTCTCCGGGTCCCATTCCAGAAAGTTCTGCGGCTGATTGCCGACCAGGGGAAAGAGGCAAAGCAGCGCCCGGTGCATTCCGTCAAAATACGGGCCTTCGTTCGCCACCTGATCGAACACCTCCTCGGGAACATGCTTGCGAATGGTGTTTTTGTCGCCGGAAACCCAGAAGCGGAACATATCCTCGATGAATTCCACCAGCAGGCTGTTGCTCTCCACGTGGGACTGCTTGCGGAAAAAATCGACCAGTCGGTCGTTGCGGCAGGACAGCTCGTCCACGCGAGTCGTCAAATCCCTCAGTTCGCCTTCCGCGCCGATTTCGCTGAAGTACACGGGGAACAGCCGCAACAGCTGTTTGATCAGGCTGTAGGCCGGCGCGATGTCCGCGTTGAGCAGGCGGGAAATATCTCGCTGAATCAGGTCCGTGTCCCGGATGAAAATCCCGCCGGTTTTCAGGTGAATGATCAGGGCGGAAATGAGTCTTTTCGTCCAGCGCGGCTTCAGGGCGATTATTTCCAGCCAGGCGCGGATCATTCGGATATGTTCGGGGTTGACCCGCACCTGCCATTCGGCCGTCGCCCCCTGAATCTCCGGATATTCAAACCCGTAGGCGATCAGTTCTTCCATGAACGCTTCCACCAGGGGGTGGTCGTTTTGCGCAAAAATTTCCCGGGCCGCCGTGAGGATGCAGTCGATGCCCGCGCCGCGGAATTCGCTCTTCGCCGTGTTTTTTTTCAGGAAGCTGAAGATCTTCCTTATGAAAATATCCAGATTCTCCTTTTTTTCCTCCCGAAAGACCAGCCGAAGCGACGCGTTGATTTCCCGCATGGCGCCGGCATGAATATCCCGCAGGCCCGGAGCGGTCATGATGCCGAAAAGGAAATCCAGTTTCACGAGGTGGCGACTCGCGTAAGCTTCGGTTTTTTCCAGAGCGGAGGCTACCTGCAGGTAGGTGTCGAGAATCTGGAAATAATCCGGAAGGATCCAGTAGTCCCGGACGCGCGCTCCTGCTTTTTCTCCCTTTCGGGGACGAAGCGCTTCGAGCTCCAGCATCAGTTTGCGGAACCGGTGGTGGCTGATCGGCCGGATCAGTTCCAGATAGGGGGTCTCATTCGGCGGTTCCTCGCCCCGGCGTTCGGCGATCAGCCATAACGCCGGATCCGGCTGACTCAGCCAGAAGGCGTAGGTCGCGTGGAACATTTTGTACAGGAGCGCGTCGAAGGCCGGTGAGGACAGATCCACGTTCTTTTCCTCCGCCGTCCGGTTGATTCTTTTCAGATAGGAAGAGCATTTCCTGAAGAGGGCCGAATCGTCGTCCGCCATCGCCGACAGGGAGTCGATCATTTCCGGAAACAGCGAAAGGTTTCTCTCCAGATGCTCTTCACTGTGCAGGATCACCGCGTCCGCGAAGTCAAAAAGATAGTGCAGCGCACTGTCTTTTACGTCTTCACCGGCCGTGGATTTCAGAATGTCGAAATAAACGGTCAGGAGAATCCGCAGGCCGCTCTGCCCCTCCGCATGGCGGCTGTAAATGTGAAAATTACCGATGGAGATGGACTTGAGCTCCCGCAGAACAAAGTCCCAGTTGACGTAAGGATGGTTGAGCTCCGTCAAAAGTTCCTGTGTCTTTTTCCGCAGGCCGTAGCGGTTCTCGACCATCCGCAAAAGCGGCGCGTACCGAGGAGGAATCCGGACTTCCGCCGCCGTGCGCTCCAGATTGACTTTCAGTGCCGAGGAAACCCAGGCGTCGTTTTTTTCCGTGGATGGGGATTTTGCTGTCATGGACCGAATCACCTCGCCTGGGGCAATAAATCAGAATACCGGACGAATTTCAAGGAAGGAATGTTCGATGGACGAAGGGTGTACGCGCGCCGCGATCAGTCCTTTTTCGAGGAAAATTTTTCCAGCAGCACGACCATCCCGTGAATGATCCCGGCGATGCCGAAGGCGATGACGATCGTCAGTCCGTAGGTTAGTAAAGCTTCGGGCCATCCGCTCATGAGGGTACTCCTTTTATTTCGCCAGCAGGCTGCAGAAAATTCCGGCAATAATCGCCGTGGTGATGACGCCGCTGACATTTGCGCCCAGCGCTTCCGGCAGAATGACAGCCGATCGGTTGACCTTGGAAACGACTTTCTGGGCCACTTTCGCCGTGGTCGGCACACAGCTCACGCCGGCAATGCCGATGGCGGGATTGAACTTCCCTCGCGTCGCAAAATACAGGATGTAGCCCGCCAGGATGCCGCCGATTCCGGATAGCAAAAGGGCCAGGATCCCCAGAAGCAGCAGGGGCAATACTTTCGGATCCATGATCGTGTTGGCGTCGCACAAAACACCCAGCATCAGGCCCAGAAACATCGTGGACCCGAACAGGATGGGGCCCTGCAAAAGATCGATAAATTCCTTGATGCCGGACTCCCGGATGACCACGCCGAAAAACAGGGAGAAAATCAACGGGGCCGCCACCGGCAACAGGAAGGACAGAAAGACGCAGGCCACAATGGCAAAAAGCATTTTTTCACCGGAAGTGATGTTGCGCCTCTTTTTGGGCGGCGCGGGCTTGATCCCCAGCAGCTTTTTGGGCACCAGGAACTTGATCAGGTAGGGATAGCCGCCGTAGGCAAAACCCAGGTAAAGGTAGGCGATGATGGCAATGGGCACAAAAAGCTCCGGCGCCAGACGCAGCGACGTGAACAGGACCATCGGCCCGTCGGCTCCGCCGACGATGGAAATGGCGGCCGCCTGCTGGGGCGTGTAGCCGAACCACTGGGCAATGGGAAAAACGATAATCGTTCCCAGTTCCGCGCACACGGCGATGAACATGCTCTGAAACGGACGGGCCATGACATAACCCACATCCAGCAGCGCGCCGATGCCCATGAAGACCAGGCAGGCGATCAGGCCGTTGCTGAAGGTGAGGGTGTAGACGGGCTGGAGCCAGTCAATCTGCATAATGGTAATGATTTCAGCCGCATTCTTCACGGCGTCGGCCGTGGCGCCCGCTTGCGCTTCCACAAAAAGGGTGCCCATGCCGCCGTGCAGTTTCAGGGGATCGAAGAACATGATGGCCGCGTTCACGGTCGCCATACCCAATCCCATCGGAATCATCAAAAGCGCTTCCAGGATGCCCTTCCTGCCCAGGTAAATCATCAACAACCCGAGCAGAATCAAGCCGATTCTGGCCGCCGCCATTCGGGGACTATGGGAAAAGGACTCTGCCAGCGTCGTGATCCCCTGAAAGATATTCGCTATCGCCTCCCACGTCATCGCCCGGACTCCCTTTTCAATTCAGCATCTTGAAATCACTCATCTTTACGAAAAAAATTTCGGGCTACCTACCACATTACATTTCAGGAAGTCAAACACTCTTTTGCGATGAACACCAGGATCGGGACGCCGCGGATCAGAAAGTGCCGGAGTCGCCCGGGTCGCATCAACGCCCGTACGACGCGTTCCCGTTATTCTTGACCGCGGGGAATGTTTGTTATAAGGGTTTTGCCAGAAAGGTCGGATATGTCTTATAAAACCGTATCAGATGTAGAACAAAGATTGATTGAAGCCGGTTACATCCCTTCCCGGGAAATCGCCACCGTCATTTTTCTGGCGCAGGCGACCCAGAAGCCCGTTTTGATCGAAGGGCCGGCGGGCGTCGGCAAAACGGAGCTGGCCAAGGCGGTGGCCCGCAGCCTGGGGCGTGAGCTGATCCGCCTGCAGTGCTACGAAGGATTGGACGAGGCCAAAGCCCTCTATGAATGGGAATACGCCAAGCAGCTGCTCTACACGCAAATGGTCAAGGACCGGATCAACGACATCATCGGCGCCACGGCAACGCTTGCCGAAGCCGTCGATGCGATCGCCGCACAGGAAGACGCCTTCTTTTCCGATCGTTTTATCCAGCCTCGTCCGCTTCTGCAGGCAATCAGTTCGCAAAATCCCGTGGTGCTGCTTCTGGACGAAGTGGACAAATCCGACCCTGAATTCGAGGCCTTTCTGCTGGAGCTGCTTTCCGATTTTCAGGTTTCCATCCCCGAGCTGGGAACGCGCACGGCCGTCCGGATCCCCTTTGTCCTGCTCACGTCCAACAACTACCGCGACATGAGCGACGCCCTGAAGCGCCGCTGTGTCCATCTCTATATTGATTATCCGGCACGCGATACGGAAATCTCGATCGTCCGCCTGAAAATTCCCGACATCGAAGAAAGGCTCTGCGCCGTGCTGGTGGACGCCATTCGAAAAATCCGCTCTCTGGATTTGAAGAAAAGCCCCAGCATTTCCGAAACCCTGGACTGGGCGCAATCGCTTCTGGCGCTGCAGATTTCCGAACTGACGCCGGAAGTCATCTCGGAAACCCTCAACGTCATCTGCAAATACCAGGCGGATCTGGAAAAAGTGCGGAAAAACATCGACCGGGTGGTCGCCGGATGAAATCTGCATGACGCTTTCCGTTCCGGCAAAAGACGAACGAGGCGCGCCGAATCTTCGGATTCAAACCGCAGGGCAGCCGTCTTTCGCGGGTGCGCCTCGGGTATTTTGTCATGGTGATGTATGGTCAAGCTGATCGGGCAATTTGTCTCCTGCTGCAGGGCCGCGGGTCTGCGCGTCTCCACATCCGAAGTCCTCGACACCCTGAAACAGCTCGAATTGATCGACCCGACCGATGAGGTGCAGTTCAAAGCGGTACTGCGGGCCAATTTTGCCAAAAGCCTGAGGGAACTGAAGCACTTCGAACGACTCTACCATCTCTTTTTTCACGAAATGCGCGTCAACGCGGATGACATGCAGCAGGCGGCCGCCCAGATCGACCGCATCCGGCAGGCGATGGACCGGCTGAGAAAAAATCCGCATGACAATCCGGTGTACGACGCCGTGGTGGATTTTCTGGCCGGCAACCCCATGGCCCTGCTGGCGGAAATGCGCCGCATCCATTCGGAGTCGGACGACGCGGCATCGCCCGCCCGGTTCAATCTCGGGCCGCTGGCCAGCCGTTTCAACGTGCTGCTGCAGATCAACGCCGCGGCAAACGCCGTCGCCGCACTCCTGGAAAGCAACGATCTGCACATGCAGCCGGCGGACCGGCAGGCACTCGCGGCACACTTCGAAGATCGCGTGGAGGCTGCGCGGTCCATCCTCGTGTACGATCCGCAGGCCGGCGAAGCCGGCGCCAAAAAAGTGAAAACGCACGAACAGCGCGTCCGCGACCTCGGCGAAAAAACGTTTTCATCCTTCACCCGCGAGGAAGTGGAGGAAATGCGCGAAGCCATCGACCGGCTGGTGCGCAAACTGAAAAATATCGTCAGCCGGCGCTTTGCCGTCCGCGACCGGGGAAGCCTGGACGTAAAAAAAACCCTGCGGGCGTCGGCCAAATACGACGGCGTGCCCCTCGACATTCAGTACCGCCGGAAAAGTCTGCGCAAAAGCCGGATCGTCACCCTTTGCGACGTTTCCGGCTCCGTCTGGGCCGCGGCCCGCTTTATGCTCAATCTCGTGTACTCTCTTCAGGACTGCTTTGACAAAGTCAACAGTTTTGTCTTCATCGACCAGTTGACGAACGTCACCGGCATCTTCGAGGAGCACGATATTTCCGACGCCGTCCGCATGGTCATGGAAGAATCGGACGTGCATTATTCAGCGCCGACCGATTACGGCGAGACGCTCAGAAATTTCAAAAAAGACTACATGGATCTGCTGACGAAGAAGACGACGCTCATCATCGTGGGCGACGGACGGTCGAATTACCTGAATCCGGAGGACGCGATCCTGGGCGCCATGCGGGAGCGGTGCCGCCGGGTCATCTGGCTCAATCCCGAACCGGAAAACCTGTGGGGGACCGGCGACAGCGAGATCCGGACATACCTGCACCACTGCCATGAAGTCCGCGCCTGCCGCAACGTCAACCAGCTGTTCACGTTCATCGAGGAGCTGGTGATATGAAACCACCGGAGGATTCGATGAAAGCCCAAACCCTGGCCGCGGATTTCGCCGCCCGGCATGTCGCGACGCGCGCGGATTTGCAGACCGCGCAAGAACCCCCAACGGACCTGTGGGGCGCGATGGGCGATGCCGGACTTTTCAAAATCGGCATTCCGGAAATTTACGGCGGCACAGGCGACGGGTATCTTGACCTTTTGAAAGCCGGGGAGTCTTTTGTCCGCAGCGGCTTGAATCTGGGGATGGGGATGTCCTGGATCTTCCAGCAGGTGATCGCCCGCTTTGTCGTCGGAGCGTTCGGTACGCCCAAACAGTGCCGGCAATATCTGCGCGCCGCAGCCCTGGGAAACTGCACTCTGAGCTTTGCCGTTTCCGAACCGAAGCGCGGCGCCTCCCCGAAAACCGTGGCCGCCAAAGCCCAAAAACTTGAGGGGTCCTACCTCCTGGACGGAGAAAAAACCTACCTGACCAACGGACCGATTGCCGATTTGTTTATAGTGGTCGCCGTGACGGACGAAGCGGCAGGGCGAAAAAGCTTCACCGCGTTCATCGTGCCGCGCGATACGCAAGGCCTCACCGTCACTTTGCCGATGCCCTTGAATTTTTTAAAACCTTCACCGCACGGCGGCATTCAACTGAACCGCTGCCGGGTTCCGGCGACATCCGTTCTCGGCCGTGAAGGCAGCGCCTGGCGGGACATCGTCATCCCGCTGGGAGAAATAGAAGATGTGGTGATGATGGGTCCCGTGCTGGGCGGCATGGCCGCGCAGCTGGATCTGCTCGCGTCCGCCATCCGGGAAAATTCTACGTCAAGAGACCGCGCCCTGCAAGGCGAATGGGGCGCGCTCTCCGCCCTACGGCAAACGCTGCGGATGATCGCCTATGAAGCTGCCGGCAGGCTTGATCGGGGCGGGGACTCCCCTCTTCCCCTCGGCATTACCTTTGCGCGTCTGGCCGCGGAATTTCATATCGACATCGCGCAACTGTCCGAACGATGGAACATTCCCGTGCCGGACCCATATGCTTATCTTCAAAGGGACATGGAATCGCTGGGAGTCCTTCAAAAAAGACGCCTGCAGATCCGTCAGGAAAAAATCGGCGCGGCCCTGCTTGCAGCCCATTGAGGCGGATCGATGCACAAATACGTAACATGATTCACAAGCGATGAGCCATGAGCTGCGAGCTACGTCTGCTTTGTGGTCTTGGTGATTTCCTCTTCCCTCAGAATTTTCCTCAGGATCTTGCCCACGGCGTAACCGTCTTCCCCAGAATATGCGCGAGCCCTTGATCCGCATGACAAAAACATTCTCTTTGAAGTACGTAAATGCCAACGGACAATTTGTTATATTCTTCTTCTTTCATGATTTGGCACCCATAAGGAGATGCAGGTCTATGACAAACGGTTCCCCTTGCGTTGCGCCTTCCTCAGGGAAACGCGCGCCCGGTCAACAGTCCCTTACCCGCCCAGGGTGTATTCGTTCAAAACCTTCAGCTTTTCGATAATGAACTTCCGCACCATTTCCGCCGTCTCCTGGACTGAAAGATGCGCAAAAGCGTCATACGGAATCTCTTCAAATATTTTGATGTAAATTTTCTGCACGCCGGTAAAGTTCATGCTGAATTTGGGAAGGGCCTTATTGGTTCCGCTGATGACGATCGGCAGAATGGGCGCCTTCTTCTGGTGCGCAAGCTGAAATGCGCCCAGCTTGAACGCCTTCACCTCGCCGTCGGGCGAGCGGGTGCCTTCCGGAAACATGAAAATGGAGCTCCCCTCGGCCAAGTGCACTGCGCATTGGCTGAGCATCTGTTCGATGCTTTGCTTGTCGCCGCGTTTCAATGGAATGTAGCGGTTCAGCATCATATTCCAGCCGATCAGCGGCACCCGGAATATTTCAATCTTCGATACCCATTTATAGTGAAAGAAAAGCCGGAAAGCGACCAGAATATCCAGTTGCGACTGATGATTGGAAGCAATCACATACGCAACATCCTTGCGAACATGCTCGCGCCCCTCGATGCGAATCCGCCAGGCCGGCATGGTCCAGGTGTAAAGAGAAGCCCAGAAACATGTGAACAGATGTAAAAGCCGCAGCCGTCGGTCAAAGGGGTAGGTAACCACACGCAGGAGCAAAGCCGTCAAAAACAGCGGAATGGACGTCAAGGAGATAAAAATCAGAAAAACAATGCTGACCATGCGATTAAACATGAAAAATCCTTTTCCTTCCGATTATTTCCCTGTCAGGATGGCGCGGAGTATAAACAGAAGGCCAAAGCCTGTCAATCACATTCCATCACAGGGCCGAAAGCCGGATCGGCGGACGCGGATCCTTTTCAGGCAGAAAAGAACGGCCCTCACCTCTCACAAATGATTGCCTGCAACCGGCAAATCATGATAGGGTGCCGGCAAATATACCATACAAGAAAACAAAAGAACCGGTCCGAAGGTTTGAAATGAGCATCCTGTTTGAATCCGCCCGTCTGAAAAACATGACCCTGCGAAACCGGTTTGTCCGGTCGGCCACCTATGACGGCATGTCGGATCCCACCGGGCAGGTGACGGACCGTCAAATCTCATGGATGGATGATCTTGCCGCGGGCGGCGTCGGCCTGATCGTGACCGCCATTATGTATGTTCATCCTTCCGGCCAGGTTTCCTCCTTCATGAATTCGATCGCCGAAGATGCCTGTATTCCGGGTTTACAAAAGCTTGCCCGGACGGCTCATCAACGGGGAGCAAAAATTGCCGTGCAGCTTTATCACGGCGGACGCGAGGCGCGCTTCGTTAAAACCAGGGGCCGGCTGCCCGCCGGCCCGTCCGTAATCGCCGACGACCCCTTTTACCGCTGGAATTACCGTGAAATGACCGAAGAGGAGATCCGGGTGGTTGTTCATGCCTTCGGCGAGGCGGCGCGCCGGGCCCGTGAAGCAGGCTTTGACGCCGTTCAGATTCACGGCGCGCACGGGTATCTTTTCAGCCAGTTCCTCTCCCCCTTTACCAACCGGAGAGAGGATTCGTGGGGCGGATCGCTGGAAAACCGCCTGCGCCTGCATAAAGAGGTGTACGCGTCCGTTCGCCGTGAGGCGGGCGCGGATTACCCGGTCATGATCAAACTGGGCGTGCAGGACGGCTTCCCCGGCGGGTTGACGATTGACGAGGGGGTGCGGGCTGCGCGGATGCTGGCCGACGCCGGGTATGACGCCCTGGAAATCAGCTCAGGCGTCCGGGGAGAAAAATACGAGGGAACGGAATACAGAACCAGAATCCACCAATCTTCCCGGGAAGGCTATTTCCGAAAGTGGGCGCGGGATATCAAAAAAAGGATCGGCGTCCCCGTCATTGCCGTGGGCGGCTTGAAATCCGTCGCCATGATGGAGGAAATGATCCGCCGCGGGGAGGCGGATTTCATATCGCTTTGCCGGCCGCTGATATCGGAGCCGGATCTGATCCGGAGCTGGGAAGCGGATCCTGCGAAAAAACCGCGTTGTGTGTACTGCAATCAATGCCTGGAAGCGGTGCACCGGGGAATCCCGCTTTGCTGCGTCGCCTTCAGCAAAGGAGAACCGAAAACGTCAAAAAGCTCCGCAGCGATACGCCGGAGCAAATCCGGAGGGGACTCATGAAAATCGATATCCAACAGATTCGAACGATCGGCGGCGGACTGACGCGCCCCGAGGGCGTCATGGCGCTGGACGACGGCAGCGTCCGTACGGCGGACGCCCACGGACGCTGCGCCCGTATCGATCCGGACGGACGGACGACTTTTTTCGGCCGGCTGGGCGGCCTGCCCAACGGCATTTGCATCGATCCGGACGGCAACTGCATTGTCGCCAACATCGGCAACGGCGAAGTCCAGTCTCTTTCCTCCGACGGCCGCCATACGGTCCTGATGACACAGGCGCAGGGCAAAAGAATGTCGACACCCAATTTCCCCTTCCTGGATTTTGCGGGCCGCCTCTGGGTTTCCAACTCCACGGACAACCCGGATATTGAAGCATCCCTGAAAGCGCCCGTCCCCGACGGATGCCTGGTCCTGATCGCGAAAGGCAGGGCGCCCCGAATAGTCGCACAGGGTATTTGTTTTGCCAACGGCGTCGCGCTGGATGCGGACGAAAAATATGTATATGTGGCCGAAACCATGAAACGCCGCATTCTGCGCTACAGGATACATCCGGACGACACCGTCGGACCGGCGGAGGTTTACGGCCCCGATTTTCTGGGGAAGTTCGGTTTTCCCGACGGCATTGCGTTTGATGAAGCCGGCAACCTCTGGGTCGCCTTTCCGATGGCCAACGCCTTGGGCTACATCGATCCGGGGGGCGCCCTGGAAATTTTTGCGCAAGACCCTCAGGGCGCCGTGCTGAACCATCCGGCCAATATCTGCTTCGGCGGAAAAGATCGCCGCACCGCTTTTATCGGAAGCTTGGGCGGCGCGAACGTCCCCTTTTTTGAAGTGCCGCACCCGGGCCTTCGGCTGGTTCATCAAAAAAAGACTGAGGGCTGAAGTTTCAGGGTTCAACGCTGCCGGATAAAATGACGAAAGATTAAAGGATCAACCATTAAAATTGAGAAAGGAGAAAAGAGGATGGAATACAAAAACATTATTGTAACAACAGAAAATTTCGTGACGACGATCGTTCTCAACCGACCGCCGATGAACTCCGTGAATCTGGGCATTCGCGAGGAATTTTTCGACGCGGTCACGAACCTTGAAAAAAGCAAGGAGACGCGCGCGGTCATCATCACCGGCGCGGGCGACAAGGGATTTTCCGCCGGCATGGACGTCTCCGACGTGGCCAACATCGCCAAAGGTCCGAACGGCAACGACATCATGAACGCCATCTCGCGCTCCACCAAGCCCTACATTGCCGCGATCAACGGACATGCCTTGGGCGGCGGCTGTGAGACGGCGATCGCCTGCCATTTCCGCATCATGACGGACAACCCCAAGGCTCTCATCGGACTGCCGGAAGTCAATCTGGGCATCACGCCCGGATGGGGCGGCATCCAGAGACTGCCGAGGCTCTTGGGAAAATCCCGGGCGCTGGACATGATCCTGTTCAGTAAGCGACTGACCCCCTCCGAGGCGCTGGCCGTAGGCCTGGTCGATAAAGTCGTTCCGGCCGCCGATCTGATGAAGGAAGCGACGGCCTTTGCCCAGGCGCTGACCAAACGTCCGCCGCTGGCCGTGGCCGCCGTCCTCGAAGGCATCAGCGTCGGTATGGAAAAGGGGTTTAATGAAGGCCTGAAGCTGGACATCGAGTGGTCCAAGAAACTGGGCGCCAGCAAGGACGCGGTGGAGGGCATCACCGCTTTCCTGCAGAAGCGCGAACCGAACTTCACCGGCGAATGATCGAAACACGGCCGGAAGCCGTCGCAGACTCCGTGCCGGCGACGCGGGCAGCCGGACCGTTTCTGTAAAAAATTTTTCCTTTTGCTGTTACAGGCAGCAGGCTTCAATCCGGGGCCTGCTGCCCTCGTTCTGTGTTTATGATCATTCCGCAGCTTCTCGAGCTATACCGTTCGTGCACGCTTTGCCCGCGCGCCTGCCGCGTTGACCGGACAAAAGGCAAGCCGGGCTACTGCCGCCTGCCTTCCGAGATCGTCATGGACTGCGCTCTGGCCCATCACGGAGAGGAGCCGCCTCTTTCGGGAACGGGCGGAGCCGGAACCATTTTCCTTTCTTCCTGTAACCTGGGATGCGTCTACTGCCAGAATGATCAAATTTCGCACTCGGCGGAGGGCCGCCGTCCGACCGTGATCGAACTGGCCCGGATCATGATCGACCTGCAAAAAAGCGGCTGCCATAATATCGAGCCGGTCACGCCGACGCCACAGACGCCTCTGATCATGGAAGCGCTTTGCCTGGCAAGGGCCCAGGGCCTCACCGTCCCGCTGGTTTACAACTGCGGCGGCTATGAAAATCCGGACGTCATCCGGATGCTCGACGGCATGGTCGATATCTATCTGCCGGATTTCAAATACGGCCTTTCGCAAGACGCCCAAATGTTCTCCGACGCGCCGGACTATCCGAAGTTCGCCCTGGCCTCCCTTCGGGAAATGGTCCGGCAGGTGGGGGACGATCTGGACGTGGAAAACGGCATCGCGTCGCACGGCATCATCATCCGCCATCTGGTCCTGCCGGGGCTTCTGAAAAACTCGAAGGAGGCGCTGAAACTGCTGAAAAAAGAAATATCGACCAACCTTCCGATCAGCCTCATGTCGCAATACACGCCCGTCCCGAAAGTCCGCTCGCACCCCCTTTTGGGACGGCGGGTTACGGCCTCGGAATATGGCGAGATTGTGGATTTCGCCCTTTCCCTGGGATTTGAAAATTTATTCATCCAGGAAGTGGATGAAAGAGCCCTGACGCCGGACTTCAACCGTAAAAATCCTTTCGACGCAAACGGGTGAATCCATGTCCGGAGATTTGAGGGAAATTTACGACCGCTTCGGCGATGCCGTGATCGCATCGGTTTGCAAAAACATCAAAGGGTCGGTGGTTGTCACATTCGACCGGAAATTCATAGAGCGCCTGAAAGCACTGAAGCTGAACGTTCAAATATTCAAAGAGAAATAAATTGATAAGCTAACCGCGCCCCTCCGTTATGGCCTTGCGTGATTGCGCCTTTTTCCTGATGTTTGCGTATTGAACCAGCGCGTGCATGGCGCGGGCGGCTTCCTCCGGGGTATCGCATACAGGGATTCCCGCTCCCTTCAGGATGTCGATGACCATGTCGTGGTCAACCCGTCGAAATCGTGTCGTGATGACCGGCTTGCCGTACTTTGCGGGCAAAGAGCAAAAATAATCGGCGCCTTCAACCGCTATTTTGGTCAGATCGAGCAAGGGTTTCGGCAGCCCCGAAAACCCGAACATGTCGCTCCAGGCTGCAGGGTTGATGGGGACGTTGGAGATCACGCCGTCAATATAATCGCATTTCAACAGTTTCTCCACCACGGCCGCTTCTTCCAAACCGGTGCGCGCGCTTCCCGCAAAATCCACAGGATTGTTCGGTCTGGGCGCGTGCGGCGGCAGACCCGCCATCAGGCTTCGAACCGTATCGCCGTCCAGATCCGGCACTTCCAGTCCCAGAGAGGCGCAGGCATCGGCGGTGACGACACCCTGTCCGCCGCTTCCCAGAATGGCAACGCGCCTGCCGGGCGGAAGAGGCTGGCTGGCCAGGACTTCCGCCACATCGAAGGCATGAAGGGTCTCGTGGACCCGAATCAGGCCTGCCTGCCGGCAAACCGCGTCAAAGATTTCATCCGAGCCGGCCAGCGAGGCCGTGTGTGATTGTGTTGCTTTGCTTCCGGCGGACGTCCGGCCCGCCTTATAGATAACAATGGGTTTTTGTTTTACCACTTCCCGGGCCAGATTCATAAACCGTTTTCCATCTTTGAAACCTTCGATATAGAACACCAGAACCTTTGTCTCTTCATCGGATGCTAAATATTCCAGGTAATCCGCCGCATCGAGATCCCCCTGATTGCCGATGCTGATGAATTTGCTGAGACCGTAGCCCTTTGTTCCGGCGATCTCCGAAAGAGAAACGCCGAAGGTCCCGCTCTGGGAGACAAACGCAATGGGACCGGCCAGGGGCGCTTTGTCAAAAGACAGGCTCAACATTCCCGCTCTGCTCCATATCCCCATGCAGTTAGGTCCTACAAACCGAATGCCCCCTTTCCGGGCGATACTCACCACCTTGTCTTCCAAAATTTTTCCCTCCCGTCCGACTTCGGCAAATCCGGCGGTAATCAGGACAACGCCCTTGACTCCCTTATCTACGCATTCCTTCATCACCCCCGGAATCTGTGGAGCAGGCAGGGTAATCACGGCCAGGTCAACGGCTTCCGGAATATCCAGAATACTTTTGTAGCTGGGCAAATGATTGATCTGCTCTCCCTGTCGGTTGACAGGATAAACAGCTCCGCGATAACCCGTGCGCAGCGGCCGGTTGATCATCCGAAATCCCCATTTTGTGCGGTGATTAGACGCTCCGATCACGGCGATAGACTTGGGCTTGAAAATGGGATCTAATTGTTCCACGATGGATTTCACGAGAGGGCGCCTCCTTTTTAACACAGACGGACCATGTTCTCTTTTTTGTCCCGAGTCCAATGAACCTCAGCGAAAAATGGATCGAGCAGAACTTCAATTCGCTCAGCCTATGGGGGTTGCAGCCCCTTGTTCCGGTGGATTGCGATCTCAATCTGGGTGAGAAAATTTATGACGCGCTTCATGAGGTCATTCTTTTCTTAAAAAAACCTCTATCCGCAACGACAAGCCGTAAAATCAGGATGGATCCTTGAATTTGGGCGGCTGCTTGGTGAAGTTCGCGTTCACCGCTTCCAGCT
>DAOTJI010000047.1:0-20105 GCA_035448625.1 Smithellaceae bacterium
AGCGAAGCCGCGCGCCGTCTGGGCATCACCCGCAAAACCCTGCGCAAGAAGCTGGAAAAGTATGAAAGCGCAAATGAAGGATGAATGCAGGCGCTGCCATACCGCCCTGCTTCTTCCTACAATGTCTCGCGGTTAAACAGCCGGTTGAAATGGCTTTAAGAGTTCCGCAGAATCGCTCAACCCGCCAAGTGAATCGAATGCGCTGGAGTAAAGAGTATTTTCATACCCCTGGTTTGAAAATTATTATGCGCCAATCGGCAACGCAATCCATGCTCAGGACATCAGATGTTGGGACAACTGCCGATCAGGATAACAGCTCTTCAATCCGGTGCAGGAGATAAAACGGCATGGACAAGAGCGCGTAACTCTTCCCGCCGGGCGTTGTAATTTTTTCCGTGGTCATCCTACCGGAATATGCCCGGATGGCCAAATCGCTTTCGCTTTCTTCCATGAAATTATGCAGGGAACGCAGTGTGCCTGTTTTGCCGGATTTAACTTCCACCGGAATCAGCCGGTCGTTGATCGCCATCAGATAATCGACTTCAGATGTCGAACCCTTTTGTTCGCGCCGCCAGTAATGAAGGTTGGTCTGTTTGCGCATATTCATCGCCAGCAAGGTCTGTCCGGCAATCTGTTCGCCCACCTGACCGGAATAGACGGCGTTCACATCTTCCGTCATAGCAATGTCCATCCTCAGATCCGCCTGATAGTTGACCAGTCCGATATCGAGATGCAGAAGTTTTGGAGATTTTTTCAGGTTGCTGACGAGCGGCTTCTGCCTGGATGTGGAAGCAAACACCCGATGGATGATCATTGCTTTTTCCAGCGCGTCAAACGCCTCGCTCATTTCACGGCTACGGAAGTTCGACTCGCCGAATTTTTCATACTTGATCGGAAGACCGACATATTTCGAGGCATGTTCAAGAATATGCTGGATATATTTTGTCTTCGCCATGCCGGCATATTTGGAAACGTCGTCGCGCAACCCTGTGAGAATGGATTCATAAACCGGATCAACATCAATATACGATCTGGTTTTTGCGTAGCGTGCCACCGCTTCCGGCATACCGCCGACCAGAAGGTATTCGGAAAACTTTTTCATCAGCAGAGCGTGTATTTCTTCAGGTACGGCGACATCCGCTTTCACTGCATGGATATAGTTTAAAGCCTGAACCTCCCCCAGCGCCGTTAAAAATTCATCAAATGTCACCGGATGCATATAGCAATATTCCACTCTTCCCACGGGAAAAGAAAAGCCTTCGGACTTCATCTTCACTTCCAGCAGCGATCCGGCTGCCACGACATGAATATCCGGCATGTCTTCATAAAAGTAGCGAAGCTGATTCATGGCGATGCCGGAGTTTTGTATTTCATCGATAAAAATCAGCGTGGCGCCGGGAGACGCCTTTTGATTGAATTTAAGCTGAATAAGCTCAATCAAATCCTTGATCGGCAACTTTCTATGAAACAATGCAGCATGGTCTTCCAGTTCAAGGTTGATATAAATATAATTGTCAAAAGTAGCTCTTCCGAACTGATGAACTGCCGATGTTTTTCCCACCTGGCGGGCTCCCCGGATAACCAGAGGCTTCCGCTCCCGCCTGCTTTTCCATTCATTTAGTATATTCAATATATTACGATTAAACATGTTATAATTAATAACCTCGTATTGATGTTTGTTGTAGTATTTTATAGGCTATATATCATATTAATTGTAATGAATATAGGGTTATTTTCCATGTCTCGTCATTTTTTTCATTCTTTTGAGGACGGCCGTCTGCCGGTGCAGGCCGGCTTTGAAAGCGGCCATTGAAGTTTTGGCGAAGGGAAGCAGCAGCGGGCGCAGAGGTTTAGGATTGTATTCTGGCGGTCAGCCGCTTCAATCGGCGCCCGAGGGAATCCTTCTCTTCTTCGGAAAACAAATTTCCTCCGGCCAGGGCGGTTTCGATCAGCGCCATGGCCCGGGCGTAATCCCTGGCGCGGTGCTCCAGATGCTTGGCAAGCTCGGAGACGGCGTAAAAATCACGGGGATTGCGCTCGATGATTTGCCGCCAGAGTCGGACGGCTTCATCCAGGCGGCCGGCGCGTTTGCAGAGATTCGCCAGTTTCTTTTTGGAGGCGAACGACATCCCGGCGCAGGCGTCTTCCCCGAGAAGTTCCAGAATTTTTTTAACGCTTGCTATCGGCGCCTTTTTGAGCAGAAGCCGCGCCGCCGCCAGATAGTCGTCGGGATGCGCGTGCTGCTTGAGGGCCCGCGCGTTCAGAAGATCGACCAGGTGCGCGGTGAGCGTCGCCATCGAAATCACGTCCAGCCGGTTGTGTTCGAAGATGTCGGCGAGCAGCCGGGGATCGCGCCTTCTCAGCCAGTCAAAATACCGCTGCGGGATTTCCCAGCCGGGAATGTCCCCTTCGCGCTCTACGCCCAGAATGTCCGCCTCCAGCGTGGCCAGGCGGCAGTTTTCCAGGCGGTGCCCGAGCAGCCGGCGCGCCGGGTGCAGCAGATCCAGGTGGGGCAGTTCGTGAAGGCTGCTCGGCATCCGGTTCAGAATGAAGCGCGTAGCCAGCAGGTTGACGTCAAAGGCTTTGCCGTTGAAGGTCACGAGGAATTTTTTCTGCGCGGCGATTTCCTGAAGGCAGGCCAGCGCCGCGGGCTCCTCGCTGAAATCGCGCGCCAGAATCTGCCGGACGTGAAACCGGCCTTCTTCGAACCAGCCCAGGCCGATGAGAAACGCCATGGTGCCCGTTCCGCCGGAAAGTCCCGTGGTTTCCGTGTCCAGAAAGAGCGCGTCGGAAGGGTGATAAGCGCCCAGGACCGGGTTGTTGGCGAGCATGCCCGCCGCGGTCATGTCGATATCAAAAGCCTCGAGGATGCTGCGGTGGCCGTGGCGGCTGGCGCCGGAAAGAAAACCCCCGGCCAGAAAGAAACGTCCGTGCCGGTTTTCGCGCTCCTCCCCCTCCAGGACTTCGCAAAGCGCCCGGTTGCCGCGCGCCCTTGCTTCATCCTGCGCAGCCCTGGCGCGCGCGGCCGAGCGCGCGACAACGCCGTCGATGCGTCGTCGCAGATCGTCGATCCGGAATTGTTTTTCCGATGACGGAGGGACAGCCGGCCTTTCATTTTCGGGTTTCGGTGAAACGCTTTCGCCCGTCAGGCGCTTTAATTTATCAATCGATTTCATTGATTCAAAACCAGATCAATAATCTTCGGCACTATCGCCTTGGCGGTTTTGCCGACTTCCAGCGTGGGGCCGACGCAGGAAGGACAGCCGAACGCGCAGGGGCACTTTTCAATCAAACTTCGGGCGGCGGAAAGCAGATTGGCGTGCTCGTGGTAGAGGAGCTCCGAAAAGCCGATGCCGCCGGGATAGGCATCAAAGATAAAGATCGTCGGGTCGAATTCATCGATGCGCGCGCCGTCGGGACCGCTTGCCGCCTGCGGCCTGCCGCCGGAGAACGAGGTAATGACGCGGCCGGTTTTTCCCTGGCTGACGAACCACTCGCCGGACTTGTCGCCGAGCGACCGGTCAATGTCGTGCGTATCCGCCATCAGAAACATGGCCGACAGGTGCTGGAGCGTGTAAGCCAGCGCCGAAAGCCCGTCGATCACTTCCGCCGGCGTGAAATCGAGCGTCCGCAGCCGGTCGCGCGGAATCGTAAACCAGTAGCTGGTCGTGTGCATGTCCTTTTCCGGAAGATTCACGTCCCCGTAGCCCAGATTTTCCGAGGTGTAAAATTTGATCTTCTTGTAGCCCACCACCTTGCGAACGACCTGCACCTCGCCGTGCTCCACAATCGCGCCGCCGGTCCGGTGATGATCGAACGAATCGATGACGCGCACGTTGGTATAAGTCATGGCGTCGGTGTAATAGTCCGCGTCCACCCGCCGGACGTAGGCCTTCTTTCGCTCCAGGTCCAGTCGGTCCACATGGTACTGTTCGGAGGCCAGCATGTAGATGGCCTCATCGTGGACGGCGGTGAAGGCGCTGTCCCAGTCCACTTCGGCGATGACTTTGTGATTGCCCGCGTCGGTCGCATCGACGACCACGACGTTTTCCGGGTTGATGGCGCGCAGGCTGACCTCGTCGGCCGGATAGCTTTCCGCCGCCCAGTGCCAGCGGTCGCCGCTTTGGTGCAGGACGCCTTTTTCTTCAAGGTATTGCAGAAACTCCTCCAGGTTTTCGCCGCCGAATTTTTCGCCCTTTTCAAACGGCAGTTCAAACGCCGCGCTTTTGATGTGATGCAGGAGAATCAGCAGATTGTCCGGATTGATCCGGCAGTGTTCGGGCGAGAGCGAAAAGAAGTAGTCGGGGTTTTCCATGATGAACTGATCCAGCGGGTTGCTCCGCGCGATCAAAATCGCCAGAGATCGTCCCGTGCGCCTTCCCGCGCGGCCCGCCTGCTGCCAGGTGCTGGCAATGGAGCCGGGATAGCCGGCCATGATGCAGGCTTCCAGATTGCCGATGTCGATGCCCAGCTCCAGCGCGTTGGTGCTGATGACGCCCATCACCTCGCGCGTCCGCAGACCGCTTTCGATGTCGCGCCTGAGGTTGGGCAGATACCCGCCGCGGTAGCCGGTGACAAAGTGGTCGTCGAGGGGCTTCGTTTTGACGAATTTGTCTTTGAGATATTTGGTCAGGACTTCCACATTGAGTCGGCTGGTGGCAAAGACAATCGTCTGTATGTGGTTGCCGATTAAATCGGAGGCGATCTTGCGCGCCGGGGTCATGGCGCTCTGGCGGATGCCCAGTTCGCGGTTCACGATGGGCGGGTTGTACAGCACAAAGGTTTTGGCCGCCGCGGGCGCGCCGCTTTTATCGAGCAGCGCCACGGGGCGCTCCAGAATTTTTTCCGCGTGCTCGCGCGGGTTGGCCACCGTGGCCGAACAGCAGATGAACACGGGGTTGGCGCCGTAGAAGCGGCAGATGCGGACGAGCCGGCGGATCACGTTGGCGAAATGCGAACCGAAAATGCCGCGGTAGATGTGCAGTTCGTCGATCACGACGTATTTGAGGTTGACAAAAAGCTTTTGCCACTTGGTGTGGTGCGGCAAAATGCCCGCGTGCAGCATGTCGGGATTGGTGACGACAATGTGCCCCTGCCTGCGGATGGCCCGGCGCGCGTCATCGGGTGTATCGCCGTCATAAGTGAAGGTTTTGATATCGGCCTGCAAATCCGTAATCAGACCGTGGGCTTCGTGCATCTGGTCCTGCGCCAGCGCCTTGGTGGGAAACAGATAAAGAGCGCGTGTTTCCGGCTCGTCCAGAATGCTTTGCAGCACCGGCAGGTTATAGCAAAGCGTTTTGCCGCTGGCGGTGGGTGTAACCAGCACAACATCCCGGCCGCCGCGGATGAAGCGCACGGCCTGCGCCTGATGCTTGTACAGCCGCTCCATTCCGCGCTTGACCAAAACGTCACGAAGGTGAGGGCTTACCCAGGAAGGGTAGTCTTCCCAATCCCCCGGCCTGGCCGGGATTTCCACAACCGCTGCCGCGTTGGCGCTGAAGCTTTTGTTTTTTTTCAGGCGGGCGATCCATTCGTCCAGGGTGAGTTTGGCCATGGATGATCCTTTCACGCCATCAGCTTTAGAATAAAAAAGGAAATATCTCAACAGGCAATCCGGCGGGAAATAAAAGTCGTTGCATTTGCCCGATCCTTGATCTAAATAGCCTATATTCCTGAATTTGAAAGGGGATGGACATGGCGCTTTTCACCATCGATCAAAAAAAATGCAGGCGCGACGGTCTGTGCCAGGCGGCCTGTCCGGCGCAGATTATTATTCAGGAGGATAAAAAATCCTTTCCGGCGCTTCTGGAAAACGGCGAGGAGTTTTGCATCAACTGCGGACACTGTGTCGCCGTCTGTCCTCATGGCGCTTTTTTGCTTTCCACCATGCCGCTTTCCGCCTGTCCGCCGATGGACGGGGGGCTTCTGCCCGACGCCCCGGCATTGAAGCATCTGCTCCTGGCCCGGCGGTCTATCCGCCGGTACAAGAAAACGCCCGTCTCCCGCAAACTGCTTGCGGAATTGGTGGATGTGGCACGGTACGCGCCTACCGGCAGCAACAAACAGCAGGTCTGGTGGACGGTGATTTCAAAGCCGGAGGAGGTCCGCCGCATGGGCGCCATGGTGATTGATTTCATCAAAATCATGCTGCCGCTGACGCCCGATGAAGCCCAGGTCCGGCGTTTTCAACGCATTGTCTTAGCCTGGGAAAACGGCCGCGACCGAATCATGAGAGGCGCCCCGCATCTGATGGTCGCGCACAGCCCCGCGGAGGTGGCCTTTCCCGCCGCCGACTGCGCCATTGCCCTGACGTATCTGGAATTGTACGCTTTCGCCAGAGGCCTGGGGACCTGCTGGGCCGGTTATTTTACAGGCGCCGCCAATGTCCACGAACCGCTGGTCCGGGCGCTTGATTTACCCCCCGGACACCAGTGCCAGGGCGCCGTCATGCTGGGGTATCCACAGTACCGCTATTCCCGGATCCCGATGCGCAATCAGGCGCAGGTGACCTGGCGCTGATGATCGCTCGATGCTCGTAGTTCCTGGCCGATAACCCATCGCCTCTCACCTTTGGTCTGTCCTTTTTGTAAGACAAGCACGGACATCCTGTGGGATATACGCCTTCAACAGATTCGGACGGAGCCCGATACCGTCCGCCCGGGAAAAAGTGTACTTAATACCCGCTTTTCAAGGGGTACATGTATTGCATCCGCCATATGTAATACGCCCCAAGGTTTTGCGGCCGGTGGATCAGAAGCGCGCATCTGATAAACAGGAACAAGGCCCGAATCGCGGGGCGTACCCCTCCTGAAAAGACTGATGATGTCCCGTGTCCCCCCTCAAGTCTTGAACAATGACACTGGATCACCGGTTCACAAAGAGAAATCATGCCTTTTTGGCGGAAAAGGAAGGCATAAAAAATAATTTTGAAGGAGAATAATATGGCTGAAGCTAACGAACAAGATTTTTATGACAAGGTTTTTCCTGTGCCGGACAGAGTCAGGGAGAAATCCTACATCAAGAGCCGGGCGGAGTATGACAAGCTTTATAAAGAATCGATTACCGATCCCAATGCTTTCTGGGCCAAAATGGCAACCGAAAGACTGACCTGGTTCAAACCCTTTGACAAAAATAAGGTGTCGGACTGGTCGTTTGACGCGAAAAACGTCCATTCCAAATGGTTTGAAGGCGGCAAGCTCAACGTCAGCTATAACTGCCTCGACCGCCATCTGGCTACCAAGAAAAACAAAGCCGCGATCATTTTTGAAGGCAACGATCCCAACGACTGGAAAGTTTACACCTATTTCGACATGTATCGCGAAGTGAACAAATTCGCCAATGTTCTCAAAAGTCTGGGCGTCAAAAAGGGCGACCGCGTCACCATCTTTCTGCCCATGATCGTCGAGCTGTCCATCGTGATGCTGGCCTGCGCGCGCATCGGCGCCGTTCATGCCATCGTTTTCGGCGGATTCTCGGCGGAAGCGTTAAGAGACCGCATCAACAACTCCGGTTCCGCGGTCGTCATTACCTGTGACGGAACCTACCGCGGCGCCAAAGCCGTTCCCCAGAAAGACACCTGTGACAAAGCCCTGACGCAGTGCCCCGGCGTGAAAACCCTGGTGGTTGTGAAACGCACCGGAACCGCCGTTACCATGAAGGAAGGCCGAGATATCTGGTACGAAGAACTGATGGCCAAAGCGGACCGCTACTGCAAACCCGAAGAAATGGACGCGGAAGATCCGCTGTTCATCCTTTACACCTCCGGTTCGACCGGACAGCCCAAGGGCGTCGTGCACACCCAGGCCGGCTACCTGCTGTACGCCTCCATGACGCAGCAGCTCGCTTTTGACGTTCGTGAAGAAGACACTTACTGGTGCACCGCCGATATCGGCTGGGTCACCGGCCACAGCTACGTTGTTTACGGCCCGCTTTGCAACGGCCATTCCAGCATTCTGTTTGAAGGCGTGCCCAATTATCCGGATTTCGGCCGGTTCTGGGCCGTCGTCGAAAAATACAATGTCAACAATTTCTATACCGCTCCGACGGCGATCCGCTCCATCGCCAAAGAAGGCGACAAATGGGTCGATATGCACGACATTTCCTCGCTGCGCGTTCTGGGGTCCGTCGGCGAGCCGCTCAACCCCGAAGCCTGGTGGTGGTACTACAACAAGATCGGCGGAGGCCGCTGCACGATTTCCGATACCTGGTGGCAGACCGAAACCGGCGGGCATATGATCCTGCCGCTGCCCGGCGCGATCGACATCAAGCCCGCCAAAGCCATGGTTCCGTTTTTCGGCATTGTCCCGGCGCTGATGGATGAAGAAGGAAAAGAAATCACCGGTCCCGGCAAAGGCGCCCTCTGCATTAAAAATTCCTGGCCCGGCATGGCCCGCGGACTGTGGGATGACAAAGAAGGCCGTTTTGTCGAGAATTACTTCTCCCAGTTCCCCGGTTACTACTTCTCCGGCGACGGCGCGGAGCGCGACGCCGACGGCGACTATAAAATCACCGGCCGTGTCGACGACGTCATCAACGTGTCCGGCCACCGGCTGGGCACCGCGGAAGTCGAAGCGGCGCTGACTTCCCATCCGGATGTCGCGGAAGCGGCGGTGGTCGGATTCCCCCATGACATCAAAGGGCAGGGCATCTTCGCTTACGTTACGCTGAACAACAACGTGGAAAAGACGGATGAACTCAAAAAGGCCCTGATCGCCCATGTCCGCAAGGTGGTGGGACCGATCGCGTCGCCCGACCAGATTCAGTGGGCGGACGGTCTTCCCAAAACCCGCTCCGGCAAAATCATGCGCCGCGTTCTGAGAAACGTCGCCGCGAAAACCTTCGGCGACTTCGGCGATACCTCCACGCTGGCCGATCCGGCCGTTGTGGACGATCTGGTCGCCAACCGCAAGAAACTCGGCTAAAGACCCCCTTGTGCGGAGCGGCTGTAATGGTTCCGCATTAAAGTCCCTCCTTAAAAAGCCGTTCCCCGAAACCGGGGAACGGCTTTTTGCTCCTCCACGAGGACTTCAACCTGCGTGAACCCTTTTTCATAAGAATAGTTCACCGCGCAGTCGAGTCCTCTGAGCATCCGCTTCATCGAGATGTTGGTTGAATCGACGATGGATACAAACCGAGAAATCCCCTGCTCCCGGCCGATCGCAAATATCCTGGAGAGCATCTGTTTGCCGAGGCCGAAATGCTGCCAGTCGTCGCGCACCACAATCGCAAAGTCCGTGAGATGCTCCCGGGGATCAAAGCCATACCGCGCCACGGCGATGACGGCGTCTTTTTCATCTTCCCGGATCACGGCGGCCAGCGCGAAGTTGCTTTGATAATCGAGATGTGTGAGGTGAAACAGCAACTCCTTCGGGAGTGTCCTGACGGGTCTCAAAAAACGCAGATAGATCGAATCGGACGAAAGCCTGTTCAGCAAATCCACGATCAGAGGTTCATCCGTCTGCAGAACAGGCCGGACCAGAACCGTTTTCCCGTTCTTCAGCGCCAACCGGGTTTCGTATTGCGCAAGATCTTCCTGGTTCATGGTTGATGACATTTTCATTACCCGGCCGGCGGCGGCTCCGAAGGCCGCCGCCTTTCTCACGACAGATTCAGCGTCATCGACACCATGTTTTCGTCCTTGCCGTCGAAGTTGAAGGCGCAGCGGCGGAAGATGCGGATCATGGCGTAATTTTCCTGCAGCGTTTCCGCACGGATGGTTTTGTATCCTTCCTTTTTGGCCAGTTCAATGCACTGCTCCGAAAGAGTAATCCCCAGGGATTTGTTCTGCCAGGGATCGGAAATGATGATGGCGTATTCCGCTTCTCCCTCGCGGCGCTTGTTTTTGATCAGGCGCGCAATCCCGAGGAACTTGTGCTGGTCCCCCATCCTGGCCTCTGCGACGAGGGCGACTTCTTCCTCCGGGTTGACGTTGCAGAAACGCTGCGCCCGTTCCGGGGTGGCGGAAAAAGGCGACAGGAAGCGAAGCCAGAGGGACTTCGGGGAGCAACTGTTGACAAAATCCGTCCACAGGGCGATATCTTTGGGATTGATCAGCCGCAGCCGAACGGGCATATTGTCCACGGACAGCGTGTCTTTCGTCAGGTGGCGGGCGATGGAATCCGTCATGGCGCTCCGGCGCCGCACGCCGTAGGCGTACATCTGCCCCAGCACTTCCGCCGCCATCTCCGCGGTGGAATATACGGGAAAGCCGGCCTGCTCCATCTTGACCACGTCATGGATCATAAACTCCTTGCAGGCCACCACGCAGGCCGCCGGTTTTTCCTTGTAGTCGATGGACTTCATGACGTCCACAAACGACCCCAGAATTTCGCCCTGAATGACGACGATAAAGCTTTGCACGTCGCCCGACTCCACGCCGATTTCGATCAGATTTTTCACCTGTTCGGGCGTCATGGAGAAAGAACAGTCAATGGGATTGCCGATATTGGCGAATTCCGGCAGAGCGTTTTTCAGCCGCTGCTGAAAATACGGCTCCAGTTCGGCCAGGCGCATGCCGGACAGATACAGCATGTCGGTGGCCGCGACGCCCAGCGAGCCGGTATAGGTGATGACCATCACACCGTTGCCTTTCGGGATGGGCTGCTTGGAAAAGGCGCGCGTCAGCGCGAAGAGATGCTCGTTGTCCCGCGCCCGGATCACGCCGCTTTGCTTGAACGCGGCGTTGTTGACTTCGTCGTCGCCCGCCAGCGACGCGGTGTGCGACGACACGGCCTTTTTGCCGGCTTCCGTCCGTCCCGATTTCAGCACGATGACGGGCTTGCGGAGCGCCGCCCGGGAGGCGACATCGACAAATCGCTTCCCGCTGCGGATGTCTTCCATGTACATGACGATGACGGAAATGTGATCGTCGTCGCTCAGGTATTCCAGAATGTCCGTTTCATTGATGTCCATCTTGTTGCCGATGGTCGCCACGATTCCGAAGTCCAGCACATTGCTTAAGCCCGTGAGGATGCCGGCGGCGTAAACGCCGGCCTGGGCGACCATGCCGACGTTGCCCTTCTTCAAATCCCCGAGGAGTCCGATGGACTGCACCATGTTGTGGTGGGTGTTGATCACGCCGGAGCAGTTGGGACCCAGCACGCGGCAGCCGTGCTTTCGGATGACGGCTTCGATGCGCGCCTGGGCTTCCTTTCCTTCTTTTCCGCTTTCCGCGAATCCCGCCGCTTCCACAACGACAAACCGGACGCCCTTTGTGCAGCAGTCCTCGATGGCCGCCTCGGCCGCTTTCGCGGGAACGATTACGATGGCCAGGTCCACCGGATCCGGCACGTCCCGGATCGACTTGTAGGCGCGAACGCCCATCACGGTTTCCTTGCCGGGGTTGATCGGGTAGAGCTTTCCCGGATAGCCGTGGCTGACCAGATTGCAAAACACATTGTAGCCCAGTTTTCCCTTGACATCCGAAGCGCCGATTACGGCGATGCTTTTGGGATAGAAGAAATCGTGCAGGTTCTTCGCGCCCGTGGCGGTGGTCTCCGTGTGCGCCGGTTCGCGGACGAACATCCGGGCGTCCACGGCGATGTAGCCTTCGGAATAGAGAAACAGCGGATTCAGATCCAGTTCGTGAATTTCCGGGTTTTCCTCGATCAGCCGGGAGATCTTCAAGAGGAGCTGCTGAAGCGATTGCAGATCGACCGGCCGCCCGCGGTATCCTTTGAGGATGTCCGAGCCGCGGATTTCTTCGATCATTTCCGCCGCGTCCTTTTCGGTGATCGGCAGAATCCGGAACGACACGTCGCGCAGCACTTCGACGAACACGCCGCCCAGGCCGAACATGATGAGCGGGCCGAAGCTGGGGTCGCGCGTCACGCCGATGATGGCCTCAATGCCGGGGGCGGCCATGCGCTGGATCGTGATGCCCTCGATATGCTGATATTTGAAGGCGTCCATCATGCCGCGGTAGGCCTTGCGCACGTCATCGGCGGATTGGAGATTCAGCCGGACGCCGCCCGCGTCGGATTTGTGCACGACGTCCGGCGAAACGATTTTCATGACAACGGGGAAGCCGATTTTTTCGCAAAGGGCCAGCGCTTCGTCTTCGGAGCGAGCCACCAGGTATCCCGTGGTCGCAATGCCCGCGCCTTCGAGAATTTCCTTGCTCTCGTGCTCCATGAGATAACTGCGGTTGTCCCGCACCGCCTGATGGATGATTTCCGACCGTTCATCGCTGAGCAGTTTGCCGTCGGGGCTGGCCGCCGCCTTTTGCCTCTGTGATGTCGAAGATCCCTTTATCATACGCCCTCCTTGAGCCGTGATGGTTTCCGGCCGCGATTTTTGCCGTTTTCTGTGAGGGGGATGTAGCACAGGAAAAAAAAGGATCCTATCGGCCCGGCGCTGAATGTTTTGTCGGAACGAAACAGGAAAGATTGACGGATTTTGTCCGACGGCCTGTCGGACGAGAGGAAGGCCGGAGTGTGTTGAAGGTCCCTGAAATGATTCAGAAAAGAGGAGAACCGGCGCCGTGGGATTCTAGTTGATCAGCTTGTTGTGGACGGCGTAAAGGGTCAGCTCCGCGTTTTTTTTCATGCCCATTTTGGCCAGAACGCGGGTGCGGTAGGTGCTGATGGTTTTCACGCTCAGACACAGTTCGTCGGCGATGTCGGAAACGGTTTTGCCGGAAGCCAGCATCATCATGACCTGGTGCTCGCGGTTGGAGAGCCTCTCGTGGGGAAGTTTGCGGGTGTCGATGTCCAGCTCTTCGGCCAGCTTTTCCGCCAGCGACGCCGTGACGTACTTCCCGCCGCCCGCTACCTTGCGGATGGCGCCGATCAGCTCCTGCGGCGCGCTGGCTTTCGTAAGATATCCCGACGCGCCCGCCCGGAGCGCGCGAACCGCGTACTGCTCCTCGGGGTGCATGCTCAAAATCAGCACGGCCAGTTTGGGCCGCTGGGCCTTGATGTCCTCCAGGACCTCCAGCCCGCTCCGCCCCGGCATGGAGATGTCGAGCAGGACCACGTCATATTCATACTTCAGGACCTTGTCCAGCGTTTCCGCGCCGTTCTGGGCTTCGTCCTTGACCAGCATGTCCTTCACGTCCGCGAGAATCTGGATCATACCCTGCCGCACCACGGCATGATCATCGGCGACCAGAATGCGTATCATGTTTGCAGTTCTCCTTTACTGAAGCGGGATCAGCACCCGCACGGTGGTTCCGGACGGTTTGACGTTTTGGACCTGGACGGTGCCGCACCAGAGATGCGCGCGCTCGCGCATGCCGATCATGCCGAAGGATCGGGGGGAGTCCACCTGCCACTGCGATATGCCGATCCCGTTGTCCGTCACGTCCAGACAAAGCTCCTTTTCCGTTTCCGTCAGCGTCACCTTGCAGAGCGTCGCTTTGGCGTGCCTCGCGATGTTGGTGAGGGTTTCCTGAAAAATTCGGAAGACGGCGGTGGCCAGCTGCTTGTCAAAGGTGCCTTTGAGGCACTGGATTTTGGCCTGGCAGCGAATGCCGGAGCGCTTCTGAAAATCCGCGGCCTGCCATTCGATGGCCGCCGGCAGGCCCAGGTCGTCGAGCAGACTGGGGCGCAGCTCCGTCGTGATGTTGTGCACGCTTTCAATCGTGGCGTCCACCAGGCCGGACATGTTTTGCGTCTTTTCCCGAATGGCTTTTGATCCGGAGGGCACACGGTTCAACAGCCAGGACAGGTCCATCTGCAGCGCGGTGAGCGACTGGCCCAGCTCGTCGTGAATCTTGCGGGCGACGCGCGCGCATTCCTCCTCGCGAACCGATTGCAGGTGAATGGAAAGGTTGCGCAGTTCTTCGCGGGAGCGCTCCAGCTCCTCCTGCGCCTTTTTCTCCTGTGTGATGTCCTCGTAGGTCACCACCACGCGCTTTTCGCGCAGCTTTTCCCCGATGCGGGAGGCTTTCATTCGGCAGAGGATTTCCCGTCCGTCCTTGTGCCGGCAGGGAAACTCCGTTTCATAGGTTCTCTGATGCTCCAGATTTCTGTAAAAAATCTCACCGATTTTATCCGCTTCTTCCTCGTTGCGGTAAATCATTCGGATGCTCTTGCCGATCAGTTCCTCCCGGTGCCAGCCGAAGATCATCTTGACGGCGTGATTGGCGAAATTGATTCGCCGCTCGTGCAGCCCCACGACGGCCTGAGGAATCGCGTCGAGAATCGACGATTCCAGCGCCTCCAGCTCCTCCAGGCGCCGTCCGGCTTCCTTGCGTTCGGTGATGTCCATGGAATTGCCCAGAATGGCCCGCCGCCCCTTGAAAGTGATGGACATGGCGGTTTCCATGATCCACTTGATCCGTCCGTCTTTCGTGACAATCCGAAATTCATAGGGGGAAAAGCGCTGCCCTTTCAGCATCATGATCGCATTTTTGGCGGTTCGTCGCCGGTCTTCCGGCAGGATGAGCGAAGGGGGGCTCATCTTCAAAAGCTTTTTTTCGGGATAGCCCGTGTAATCCAGAAAGTGGGAATTGATGAATTGAAACTGTCCGTCCTGCATGATGTAGCAGCCGACCTGAGAGCTGTGCGCCAGAATCTTGTACAGGTCTTTTTCCGACGTGACGTGCAGCTGGGTGTGCTCCTGGGCCGACAGCCGCTTCTGCAGGGACGCGATCAGATCGACCAACTCTTTTTTTGTTTTTTTCTCCAGATTCATTCGTTTGCCCGCTTTGGATTGAACTGGCGGCATCTAAACACAATTGAAGGGAAAAATAAATACTTTAGTAAAAAAGGGGAAAGTGGAAAGTGATGAGTGGAAAGAAAGGTCATGGGTAATGGGCCCGGGGCGATGGGCAATGGCTGTAGGGCGCGGTCCCCGAACGCGCCGCAAGGTGAATAATGCCCTTCGACAAGCTCAGGGTGACAATATTGGTGTCATGGTGAGCCAGTCGAGTGGTGAACCTGTCGAGTGGTGAGCTCGTCGAGTGGTGAGCCCGTCGAGTGGTGAGCCTGTCGAGTGGTGAGCCTGTCGAGTGGTGAGCCTGTCGAACCATGACAATTTATTTCGTCTGCTTGACCACGCTCATGGCCGTGGCGATCAGCGTCGAGATGTCTCCGAAGTTGGCCGGCAGAATCAGCGTGTTCCCCTGTTTGGCCAGGTGGCCGAACTGCTCGACCAGCTTTTCCGCCACGCGCAGCTGCACCGCCTCCATGCCGCCCTCGGCCCGCACCGCCTGCGCCACCGCTTTCAGGCCGTCGGCCGTCGCGGCGGCCACGGCGCGGATGGCCTCCGCCTGGCCGGTTGCCTCATTGATTTGTTTCTGGCGGACGGCTTCCGATTCCAGAACCACCTTTTGTTTCTGGCCTTCGGCCACGTTAACCGCGGACTGCTTCTCGCCTTCCGACTGCAGAATCACCGCGCGCTTTTCCCGTTCGGCCTGCATCTGTTTTTCCATGGCGTTCAGGACGTTTTCCGGAGGCCGGATGTTTTTGACTTCATAGCGCAGGATTTTCACGCCCCAGGTCCGGGAGGCGTCGTTGATGGCCGAGACAATCGCGGCGTTGATGGCGGTTCTTTCCTCAAACGTCTTGTCCAGATCGATCTTGCCGACCTCGCTGCGCATGGTGGTCTGCGCCAGCTGGACGATGGCAAAGACATAATTGCTGATGCCGTAGGAGGCCATTTGCGGATCGAAGACCTGAATGAAGATCACGCCGTCCACCCCCACCTGGACATTGTCGCGGGTGATGCAGACCTGTTCCGGGATGTCGAGGGCCTGTTCCTTCAGCGTGTGCACGTAGGCTTTACGGTCCACGAAGGGAATGATGTAGCTGATGCCCGCGTGCAGCACGCGGTGGAATTTGCCCAGCCGTTCGATGACGTAAGCGCTTTGCTGCGGGATGATGCAGACGCCCTTCACGATGAAAATCACGGCCAGCACCGCCAGAACAATCAATACAAGTTCCATGGTCCCCACCTCCTTAATGGTTTTATGCTACGGGTTTGACTTTGACGCGAATGCCCTCGATGGCTTCAATCTGCACGACCGCGCCTTCCGGTATCGTTTCGGCCGCGTCGGAAAAGGCGATCCAGACCGAGCCCCGGTACCGGATCGTTCCCTCTCCCCCCGGGGGAATCGCCCCGACGACGGGGACTTTCTGTCCCGCATAGTCCGGAGGAGTGTCGGCATGACCCGCGAAGAGTTTCCGGGCGGTTTTGCGAAGCAGAACCATCAGCAGCAGCGACGACACGGTAAAGACGATCAACTGACTGCTGAAGGAAGGCGTGAGGCCGAGCCAGGCGGCCAGCGCGACGACGAGCGCGCCCAGCCCGATGAAGCAGAGGATGAAGCTCGCGGCCATCAGCTCCGCGATGAGGAGAACGAGCCCGACGATCGCCCAGGCCAGCGCGGGGGAAAATGACCAATCCATCATGACGGCAACCCTTTCTGTTTTCTGAAGTATAGAAAGAACGGAGACGGGAGTCAAGCCAATTCAGGGCTAATTTAGGGTCCAATGGAGAAATCTCCGCCTTGCTCCACCCGACTGCGCCGGAAAACTTCGACAAAGACAAAGCCGTGACACGAAACGGCGTCCGGGTTGACTATCGTCCGGCCTTGTGTTAACGGTTCATGCCCTGTTTACAATAAAAAATTTTGAGGGAAAAACATGACCCCATCCAACGCGGACATTCTGATTCGCCGTGTGAGAGCCGAAGGACGCCGTTCCATGACGGAAACCGAATCCAAAAAACTGCTTGCGTCCTATGGCGTTCCGGTGGCGCGCGACCGGATGGCCACAAATGAGAGAGAAGCGGTTTTGCAGGCGCAAAAAACCGGCTATCCGGTGGTTGTCAAGGGGCACGGCGCAAAGCTACAGCATAAAACCGAACGCGGTCTGGTCAAAACAAACCTGAAATCCGCAAAAGAAGTCCGCGAAGCGTTTTGCGCCATCCGGGCATCCGCGGGCGCCGACTGGGAAGGCTGTATCGTTTCACCGTTGATCGCCGGCAGCCGTGAATTTGTCGCCGGTTTAATCCGGGACGTCCAGTTCGGGCCGGCGGTGATGTTCGGCCTCGGCGGCATTTTTACCGAAGCGCTGGCCGACACGGCTTTTCGTATTGCGCCACTGGACCGGCAAGAGGCCAAACGGATGATCGGGGAAATATCATCCCGGAAGCTGCTCGGGAATTTTCGCGGCGAAGCGCCCGTTGATTCCGAGCGACTGGCCGATGTTCTGCTGGGCCTCTCGAGGCTTGGCCTGGAGCGGCCGGATATCCGGGAGGTGGATGTCAATCCGCTGATCGCGACCCCGAAGGGAAACATCGTGGCCGTGGACGCGCTGGTGGTTTTGGATGAAGCCCCCTCGGCTTCGGGCGCGGCGGCAGGCGGCAAGGGGAAGCAAAAAAGGCAGGCGGAAATCCGCGCCGCGCTCGACGAGATGGCGAACGCCAAATCCGTTGCCGTGGTCGGCGCCACCCGTCCGGAAGCGAACGGATTTTCGGGGATGTTCGGCTGCATGAGAAATTTCGGCTACCGGGGAAGGCTTTACCCCGTCAACCCCAGGCTTCAGGACATCGACGGGATCAGGGCCTATCCGAATCTGTCGTCGCTTCCGGAAATTGCGGACCTGGTCATCATCTCCGTTCCCGCCCCTCGTGTCGCGGACATACTCAGGGAATGCGCCGCCACGGGGCACAAAAATATCCATATCTTCAGCTCCGGCTTCAAGGAAACCGGCGAAGAAGAGGGCATCCGGCTGCAGAAGGAGATTGAAACCGTCGCCGCGGAAGGGGGCCTGCGCGTCATCGGGCCGAATTGCATGGGCTTCTACGTTCCCAAAAACCGGATGCTGACCTGGGAGAACGCTTCCACAAAAACCGGCCCCGTTTCCCTGATCAGCCAGAGCGGCGGCAACGCCCAGGATTTTTCCAATTACCTGACGGATGTTTACGACATCGGCTTTGCCAAGTCCATCAGCTACGGCAACGCCCTGACGCTCGACAGCACGGATTTTCTGGATTATCTGGCCCGCGACCGGGAAACCGGAATCATCACCATGTATCTCGAGGGCGTGAAGGACGGCCGGCTTCTGCTCGAGCAGGTGAAGAAAATCAACCGCCTCAAGCCGGTCATCATTTACAAAAGCGGCCTTACGGAATCGGGAGCAAGGGCCGTGTCTTCGCACACGGGCTCGCTGGCCGGCGGGGAAAAGATCTGGAAGGCCTTTTTCCGTCAGACCGGAGCGGTCCGTGTGGAATCGCTGGAAGAGATGGCCGATGTGGCGCAGGCGTTTCACCGGCTGGGCAAGGTCAGGGGAAAAAGAGTGGCCGTTCTCGGATTCGGCGGAGGCAACGGCGTGTCCGTGGCGGATGACTGCGCGAAAGCGGGCCTTTCGCTTCCCGTTTTGTCGCAAGGCCTGATCCGGAAACTTCGCAAGCGCATTCCGCCGGCCGGTTCGATGATCCGCAATCCCATAGACGCGGCGATCGCTTTTGTTCATCTGCCCCTGATGGGCGAGGTGCTGGATCTGGTTGCGCGAAGCGGCGAAACGGACAGCTTCATCGTTTCCGTTCCGTTCGATTGGCTGTTCAAGCAGGCGAAGGACGGCGCCCACATCGAAACGCTTGCCTCTTATCTGGCGACGGAAGCGAAGAAATACACCCGGGGCAAACCCATGCTGGTGGCCTGGCGCCAGTACGAGGCTTCGCCGAAAATCAGGCGATGGGTCCCGGTTTTCAAAGACATTCTCATGAAAGCCGGAATCCCGGTTTACGAAGGTCTCCCCAAGGCGGTCCGGGCTTTGTCCAAACTGGCAGAATACTATGAATATCAAGGCCTTGCAAAATAAGCTCGCCCGGCTGCGGACCGGTGAACCCCTGCGGTGAAAAACCGCCTCCGCCCGCCTCTTTTTTTAATCTCTACGGGTAAATTCCCCGCTCCTTGGGGCGAAATTATTAAAGGGTTTCCTTCTACAATACCCCGCTGCTGCGGGGTAGTTTATTTTGATTGACTTTCGGTCACGTTTGTACTTATAGTCATGATCCTGAAACGGGACGAATGGTCCGAAAACCTCAGGCGGGATGTTTCAAAATCGATTTGTCTTCCGCAGTGATCGTGAAAAATTCCGAAACCACTCTTCGTAAACGGACGTCAATGAACGTTGAAAAAATAAACCACTTTTAAGAAGGGAGTCAGTTATGGGAAATTTATTAGTCAACACACGCGACCAGCAGTTTCTTCTTTTTGAGCAGTTCGGGATTGAAAAACTCTTTGAGTCGGAAGCTTACGGAGGATTTTCCAAGGATGATCTGCTGATGATTTTGAGCGAGGCCGAAAAGTTGGCCGTCAGCGTTATCTTTCCGACGCTCAAAGAAGGGGACGAAGAAGGCTGCCATTTCAAGAACGGCGTGGTCACCGTGCCCAAGTGTTTTCGTGAACCGTTTAAAAAATACAGCGAAGCCGGCTGGATCAATCCGATGGATTCTCCCGACGTCGGCGGGCAGGGCATTCCCCACACCGCGGGCTACGGCGTGATGGAGCTTTTCTGCGCGGCCAACTATGCCTTCTGTATGTATCCCGGTCTGACCCACGGCGCCGCCAACCTGATCAATGTTTACGGCAATGAGGAACAGAAGAAAAAATACATGGAAAAATGCTTCTCCGGCGAATGGACCGGCACGATGTGTCTTACCGAACCGGGCGCGGGCTCGGATGTCGGCGCGCTGAAGACAACGGCAAAGCGCCTTCCCGACGGCAAATTCCTGATCACCGGGACCAAGTGCTTCATTTCGGCGGGCGACCACGATCTGACGCCGAACATCATTCACCCCGTTCTGGCCCGCATCGAAGGCGATCCTCCCGGCACCAAAGGCATCTCCATTTTCATCGTTCCGAAAATCCGCGTCAATGACGACGGCACGCTCGGCGAACCCAATGACGTGAAATGCGGCGGCATCGAACACAAGATGGGCATCAAAGCCTCCGCAACCGCCACCCTGAATTTCGGCGAAGACGGAAACTGCATCGGCGAGCTGCTGGGCGAAGAGCGCGCCGGCATCAAGATCATGTTCCAGATGATGAATGAAGCGCGTCTGGGCGTCGGCATGCAGGGTGTCGCCATCGGATCGGCCGCTTTCCAGCACGCCGTGGCGTACGCCAAGGAACGCATTCAGGGAACGCCGGT